>DATFKK010000051.1 GCA_035268685.1 Candidatus Krumholzibacteriia bacterium
CGGCCAGGCAGACCACACCGCCCGGGCCGATCGGCCGATCGAGCCTCGCGAGGGTTTCGAAGTTCCGTACGGCATCCCGCCCCGGCGACGCCGTCTTCTCGAACTACCGGATCCGTCACGCGGAGACGATTCTCCGCACGGCGGGCTCGCTCGTGTGGGCGAACAGCAAGAGGCGTGTCGGGTCGCTCGGGGTTTCTGCGCGTCATCCGGTGAACCCTCACTCCCGTCCTGCACGGAGGTCCCATGCGACGCTTCGCGTTTCTCCTGCCCGTCCTCCTGCTGTTCGTCTCCGCGTGCGGCGACTCGTCGACGTCACCGGACGACGGTACGCCTGCGGTGGTGTCCTTCACCGTCGACCCCACGACCCAGGTCGGCGGTGGCGTGGTGACCGTCGTCGGATTCGATGCACCACGCGAGGACGCCCTCCGGAGAGCCCGCATCGCGGGTATGGACGCGACCGTGATCGAGAGCAACGGCGAGCGAATGCGACTGGCGGTCCCCTCTTTCCACGACGGCACGGACTTCGCGCCACCTGCCGGGCCCGTTGATCTGGAAATCCTCGACGACGGCGTCGTCGTGGCGCGCGCCGAGGCCGCCCTCACGGTCACGGCCCCGGCGCCCGCACCCGATGCATCGTTCCGGATGACCACGGCGCTCGGCTCGCTGACCCGTGACGTATCCGATGCCGCTCTCGCACTGATCGACGGCCCGGGTACGGAGGAAGGATTCGCCCTCGCGCTACGGGCCGCGATCGACAGTCTGGTGACCGGACGCGGTTCCAGCTCGCTCCGCGGTCGCCTGGAGGCACTCGACGACGAGCAGTTGTCCATCCTGGACCGGCTCGTCGCCTCGAGCGGCGTGCTCGCGACGTCCGAGCGCGCGGCCGAACGCGCGCGCGTGCTCGCGACGGCGATGCCGAGCGCGTCGCCGTCCCGGACCACCGAACTGCCCGAGTCCGAACTCGCGGCGCGCATGCAGTTGCAGGTGATGCTCGCGGACTTCGGCACCGACTTCTTGAACGAGTCGAACGGTGACCTCGGAGCCGTCATGCTCGGACTCACGGGCGTGGGTCTCACGACAGGAATCACCGCACCGGGGCAAGCGGTGCTGGGCACGGTGGCCACGGTGCTCGGACTCGTGAACTTCGCGGTGAACAACGTCGTCCTGGGTTACCTGCCCGCGCGCGTCGACGTCTTCGAACTCACGGTGGCGGAGGAGTTCGTCTCACCAGGCGAGGTGCCAGAGACGAACCTACGAATCGTGGCGTCGAACGATCCGCCGGCGATCACCGTTCTCGATCTCGTCGACCTCGTCCTCGGCGCGCTGGGAATCGCCGCGGGAACTCCAGAGGCCGAAGACGTGGTCGACGTGGTGAACGGCGTGTGGAACAGCGTACTGGACATCGTGCGGAACCGACTCGGCGCCTATGCCGCCAGCCATCCCGATGCGGACGTCGCCTTCGACGTCGCGAGCATTCCGTCCATGACGTGGTCGACCACGGTCACCGACTCACGCTTCGCGGCTCCCCTGACGTTCACGCCCGACGTGATCGGTCCGGCCGAGAACGACATTCTCGCCTGGCGAGCAGCCGTCGACGGACACGGCGAGGGACGGATCTACGCCCGCATCCAGTCAGGCCCCGACGTGACGTCCCTCCCGCAGATTCCCGGCTACACGTACACGGCGGGCGCGTTCGGACGGGACGTCCTCCAGACCGAGGAGGTGACCGTGCGCGTCGCCGCTCCGCTCTTCGTGATCGCCTCCATGGATCCGGCGATCTCGCCGGGTGGCTCCAACGGACTCGAGGTGCGTGTCGGGACGATCAGCGCCACGGGCGACAGTCTCGCCCTCGAGGGGGCGTCGGTGCAGTGCACGGCGGACGGGGGCACTCTCGATCCCGCGTCCGGCCTGACCGGCCCGGACGGACGCTTCGACACGCTCGTGACGCTCGACCCGGGCAGCGTGGGCGTGACCGTCGACGTCGTCGCGAGCGATTCTGTCGGCCAGAGCGTCACGACGACGACGGGCGCGACGACCGAGGAACAGATCGTCGCGACGATCTCGCTCCCTGAGCGCGTCGGCTTCGACGAGGACGTACCCGTGGTCGTGACCGCCCAGCTTCTCACGCAATCGGGCTTCGTGCCGGCCGAGGGCGCTTCGATCTCCCTGTACGACGAGACGGGGAGCATCGTCGGACCGTCCGACGGCGTGGCCGACGCAGAGGGCGTGTTCACGTCGATCGTGAAACTGGACGACCCGGAGAACGAACTCGTCATCAGCGCCGAGGTCGACTACGCCACGCT
The DNA here is from genome assembly GCA_035268685.1 of Candidatus Krumholzibacteriia bacterium. Classification (NCBI taxonomy): domain Bacteria; phylum Candidatus Krumholzibacteriota; class Candidatus Krumholzibacteriia; species Candidatus Krumholzibacteriia bacterium. Next base: position 2,304 of record DATFKK010000051.1, read on the forward strand.
CGACGGGGTCGAGGTCGAAGCGCGTGCACTGCGCGAGGACTCCGTCGAGATCATCGTCACGCGCGTCATCGGCTACTCCGAGGTCTTCGCCACCTGGACCCCCGAGGACGGTCAGCCGAACGAGCGCTTCGTCGAGGAATTCCAGATCGAGGAATTCGACGAGGTCACGGGCTCGGTGACGAGTTCGACGTCGGTCACCGGCTCGGGTTCGCGGGGCGGCATGACCGTGAGCGGATCGTCCTCGGCCGACGTCACGGTACGGATCGACACGGACGGAAGCGGAAGCTTCCGAAGTCTGACCCTCGACGGGTCGACCGAAACCACGCTCACGCTCCTGAACCCTCCCGCTCGGCCATACCAGGTCCAATCGGAGGCGGTGATCGAGGTCGAGCTCGACATCGCCGTGTGGGGGACGGCCGCGAGTTGGTCTTTCAGTGGCTCTTCTTCGACCAGGTCGGTCGACGTCGAGATCGAGGGCGACGACGACCTCCTCGACTGCTTCTCGGAGACCGGAGGATGTTCGAGCCCGTCGGGGAGCGGCCCCTTGCCCGTCGGTTACTACGACGTCGACGTCGGTCTCGGCGACGACACCTTCTTCTCCGAACGCGCAGAGACGGCGGACCAGGGGACCCAGAGCGAGAGCGGAACGTTCTCGCTCACGTTCACCGCGCGTCACTGAGTGCGGGGTGTCGGCATCGCGCCGATCGTTCCCAGGTGCGCGAGCAGCCGATCGGCGACCGGGTCGTTTCCTGCTGACCGGTTCGCCAACGCCTTCTTCATTCCCGACATCCAGCGGCTCGACGTGATGCCGCGCCGGCTCGAACTCGCTGCCGGGCGGCCCGGTCACTTCCTCTCGTACGACGTCGGTGCCTTGCCGCGGCCTTCGTGCTGGGGGTCGGGCCCGTGAAGATCTCGCCCTTGGGCGGAACGGCGCCCTCGATGGTGGTGCGGTCCACCCGAGTGCGCTTCTTCGAGCGCGACGATGATTCCTTCGTCCGCGTCTTCGACGACTTCGTCGTGCTCCAGATGCGGTCGAGGACGGCCTTCGGCACCCCTTCGGCTTCGAAGGCCGCGCGGGCGTCGGTGGGTGCGATTCCCTCCTGCTCGATCCACGCGGGGACGGCCTCCACGAACGCATCCTCGAGTGTTTCGAGATCGACGCTCTCGGCCCGGGCACGCTCGGCGCGGAGCTTCACACGCGCGATCGGATCCTTGGTCCTGGCGATCCGTGTGTCGAGCTTGTCGAGTGCCGCCTGGTCGATCAGCGAGGCAGGATCGGCCAGGGCCTTCAGGTACTGGGCGACGGCGTCCATGTGATCTTTCTGGTTCGTGGCGGCGGTGCCGAGAGCGGAGCCTCCGAATCACCCGCCGTCGGCGTGCTCCAGCCACCGCAGGGCCTCTGCCGGCTCCAGGACGTCGGCCCCGGGGTGCGGCCGGCCGGCGAGGAGGTCGCGGTCCGACGACACCACCGGGACCCGGGCGGCGGCGGCCAGGGCGGCGAACTTGCGGTCGGTGGGGTCGGGGACGGCCTCGAAGGCGTCGGGATCGGTCGGGCCGTCGAAACGTCCGGCCTCGCCGAAGACGTCTTCGACCTCCTCCCAGGAGATGGGGGGGATCCGGCGGAGGACGGCACGGGTCTCGCGCCGGGTCGCCTCGTTCCAGACCACCACGAGCCGTCCCTCGCGGGCCCGCTCGATCAGGCGGGCCGAGGCACTTCCGCGGCGGAAGCCGGCAGCCACGAAGACGTTGGTGTCGAGGACCAGCCGCGGCGTCACGACGACACCAGCCGTTGGAGCGTGGCCGGATCGATCGTGTGGCCGCCCTCGAACTCCGTGATCCCGAAGGCGATCCCGGCCTCGCGGACCCGTTCGAACTCGCGGGCCAGAGCCTCGGCGGGGACGAGCGGGTCTTCGGTGCCTACGACGAACTCGAGGTCGTAGGGGGCCGCGGCGAAGCGGTCGAGGTCGACGTCCTGGGGCAGGCCCGATCCCCAGCAGATCAGCCGGTCGATCCGCGGCCCGCGCAGTGCCGCCCAGCGGCCGGCCGTATGGGCCCCCTGGGAGAATCCGAGCACGGTGGTCCGCGCGGGTGCGCCGTCGCGGGCGTCGAGGTGGGCGATCAGGGCGTCGAGCCAGTCGAGGGTGTCGGTGATCTCGAGTTCGCGGTCGTCGCGGGTCATCCACGAGGCCCCGACGCGCTGGTAGCGGTCGTCGGTGTAGAAGCGCGACAGGCCCTCGGGGGCGACGATCTGCCGCCCCGGCCCGGCGATCGCCCGGAAGCGCCGCAGGAAGCGCTCGGCCCGCTGGGCGTAGCCGTGCAGCACGATCCAGCGCGCCTGGCCGGCGCCGCCGATCTCGTACCAGCGGGCGTGGCGACGCACCGGGAGCGTTCCCCGCGAGGTTTCCTGCCTGTCGTCGTCCACGCCGCGCCTCCCGGCCCGATCGAGCTTTCTTCGAGGGGGAATTCGACTAGTCTGGACCGTGTCCCCGGTCCGGTCGCGCCCTCGAGCCGGACCCGCGTCGCCCGAGAAATCGCTCTCGACCCGGAGTGCGCCTCCACGCCATGGCCCGTACGAACCAACGAGACTACGACAAGTTCTTCAACCGCGAACTGAGCTTCCTGGCCTTCGCCCGCCGGGTCATGGAGATGGTGCACGATCCCGACGTGCCGTTGCTCGAGCGGGTCAAGTTCGCCGGGATCGTCGGCATGCTGCACGACGAGTTCTCGATGAAGCGCCTCAGTGGCCTGAAGCGCCAGATCCAGCGGCGCAAGCTGAAGCGCTCGCTCGACGGCCGGACGCCGCTGCAGGAGTTCGACGCCTGCCGCGAGGAGCTGCTCGTGCAGTCGCAGCAGCTGGCCCTGGCGGTGAACGATTCGCTGCGTCCCGCCCTGGCCGAAGCGGGGATCCCGATCCTCGACCACGCGGCTCTGTCGAAGAAGCAGATCAAGGGCCTGCGCGAGTTCTTCCAGAAGTCGGTGCTGCCGATCCTCACGCCCCTGGCCGTCGACGCCGAGCACCCCTTCCCGTTCATCAGCAACCTGGGCCTGAACCTGGCGATCTACCTGCCCGAGGACAAGGACGGCAACGAGCGCTTCGTACGCCTGAAGATCCCCGACAACCGGCCTCGCTGGGTGCCACTGCCCGACGACGAGGGTTTCGTGCCGCTCGAGCAGGTGATCGCGGCCAATCTCGATCTGTTGTTCCCGCGGACGCCACCCACCCGGGTGCACACCTTCCGCGTGACCCGCGGGGCGAGCGGGGATCCCGACCGCCCCCTGGCCGACCTGACCATCGAGGAAGCCCTGAACGAGCCGGGCAGCATCGTCCAGCAGGTGTCGGGCGAGCTCAAAGCCCGGCGCTTCGCCGGAGCGGTCCGCCTGCAGGTGAGCAGCGAGATGCCCAAGAAGACGGCGCGCTGGCTGGCCGAGCAGCTCGAGATCGAGCGCGAGGACATCTACCCGACCGAGTACTTCCTCGGCCTGAGCGATCTACGCGACTTCGACGTCCCCGATCGCAAGGAGCTGCGCTACCCGCCGCACACGCCGCGCGTCCATCCCCGCCTCCGAGGCACGAACCTCGGCGATCCCGAGACGGTGTTCGACGAGATGCGCCGGGGCGACCTGCTCGTGCAGCACCCCTACCAGAGCTTCGACGCCTCGGTCCTGCAGTTCCTGCGGGCGGCCACGCTCGATCCGCAGACCCTGGCCATCAAGCTCACGATCTACCGCACCAGCCGGAACAGTCCGATCGTCCGCACGCTGGCCGAGGCGGCGCGTCGCGGCAAGCAGGTGGCGGTGCTGGTCGAGATCACCGCCCGCTTCGACGAGGCCCCGAACATCCAGTGGGGCGAGTACCTCGAGAAGGAGGGCGTGCACGTCGCCTACGGCGTGGAGAGCCTGAAGACGCACGTGAAGCTGGCGCTGGTGGTTCGCGAGGAGGAAGGCTCGATCCGCCGTTACCTGCACGTGGGCACGGGCAACTACCACTCGGGCACGGCGCGCATCTACGAGGACATGGGCTTGCTGACCTGCGACGAGAATCTGTGCGAGGAGGCGGCCGAACTCTTCAACGAACTCACCGGCTCGACCGTCTACGACTACGAGCACCTGCTCGTCGCGCCACACAACATGCGCGAGCGCTTCGTCGATCTGATCCGCCGCGAGGCCGAGCACGCGCGCGAGGGCAGGCCCAGCGGGATCCGCGCGAAGATGAACCAGCTACAGGATCCGATCATCATCCGTGAACTCTACGCGGCCAGTCAGGCCGGAGTGCCGATCACCGTGAACGTCCGCGGGCTGTGCTGCCTGCGCCCCGGTGTGAAGGGCCTGTCCGAGACGATTCGCGTGTACGGGGTGGTGAGCCGGTTCCTCGAGCACAGCCGCGTGTACCGTTTCGAGAACGCAGGCGAGCCCGAGCACTTCATGGGGTCGTCCGACTGGATGGCCCGGAACCTGAACAACCGCATGGAGTGCATCACGCCGATCCACGACGCCGACCTGCAGGCGGAGATCGACGCGATCTTCGACGTCTACGACCAGGACAACTGTTCGGTCTGGGACTGCCAGCCCGATGGCAGCTACGCGCGACGACGCCCCGCGGAGGGCGAGGAGCGCTGGTGCGCCCAGGAAGTCCTGATCGCGCGCGAAGACGGCGAGGGCCCGGCCCACCGGCCTCGCGCCACGGGTCGTCGCGCATCGAGCAGTGCGTGAAGGCTCACTGCGCGACGATCGAACCGCCGTAGAAGTACCAGCCGAGGCCCACGGTGAAGATCACGTCTCCCCAGAGGCCGTGCTCGACGGTCGCCTGCAGGGTCGATCGCGAACGGAGGTACGTGCGGGCGAACAACCACCCTCCGGCCGTGCTGAGCACGGGGGCCAACCAGTTCGCGAAGAAGAGGTGGGCCAGGCCGAAGGCCAGAGCGCTGGCGGCGACCAGCGCGCGGTCGCCGGGAAACAGCGCGCGGTAACGGTGGAACAGGAAGGTGCGGAAGATCAGCTCCTGCGGGTACACCGACAGCAGAGGGTAGGCGAGCATCACGGCGAGCCACATGCGGGGGGTCTCGCGGGGGAATCGGACGAACAGCTCCGGCTCCAGCCACCATGTGAGTACGGTCAGCACGACCGTCGACGGCACGAGGATGCGGAGGATCCGGCGTAGCCCGTCGCCGAAGGCCTGTGCGTTCCAGAGTCGTCGACGGTCGAAACGCCGGTCGGTCAGCAGGATCACCGTGAAGACGGCGGCCAGTGCGAGCAGTGTGGGAACGATCATGCTCGCGAAGTGCTCGCGGGCGAACCAGAGCCCGATCGGCACGACCACGTAGAGCGCCGTGAATTCGGTCGCCAGTACGAGACGCGCTCCCCGCCGCGGCAGGAGGGGGCCGCGGAGGCCGTCTTCGGCCGTCGTCGCCTTGGATTCCACCACGCCTCGCCATCCGTGCCCGATGTGGAAAGGGCGGGACCGTGTGGCCCCGCCCTCGGGATTCCGGCTCAGCCCTGCTCGGGGGGCTGGGCCAGGATCGCGATCCGTTCGCGGCTCGACACCACCACGCCTCCGGGTTTCTCCACGGTCACCGCGAAGAGATAGGGCCGGTCGACGTCGAGTTTCGCGCTGATGGGAACGATCACCTCGTCGGCTCCGGACGGGACGTCGAAGACGCCGCCGTCGACCGGGAAGCGCTCGTCGCGCCCCTGGTCGAAGATCCAGAGCTGGTACTGGAACTCGCCCGGGTCGTTCGCGGCGAGGCCACCGATCTTCATGGCGCCCTCCTGCCGCGACGAACTCCACACCACGTCC
>DATFKK010000052.1 GCA_035268685.1 Candidatus Krumholzibacteriia bacterium
GGTGCAGGAAGCTGAACGGCCAGAAGTCGACGGCCTTCGTGGAGCGAGTGACGAGGGCCGGTCGGAGGTCCGGCCGCGTGTGCCACAGCCGGGTCTCGAGCGGTCCGAGCCCGGCGGGCCGGCCGGGAACCTTCGCCACGACGCCACCGTCGACCCGGCCGATCAGGTTCTGCACCGTCCGTCCCCCGACGGTGCTCGTTCCCTCGAAGGTGAGCGTCGCCCTGAAGTCGTCGGAGCTCTCGAAGCCGGGGACGTTCTCTTCGAACGATCCGGGCACGACCGGGATCGGGGTTTCCGCAGCGATCTCGTGATCGGGTGTGCCGGTCGTACCGGCCCGAGGGCACACCGAACGCATTCGGCAGACCCTCGGACCGGCCCCAGGCAGCCGACTACGCAGCCTGGAAGTCGTTCTCCAGCACGATCCGGTACCGCGCCTTGCCCGCCTCGAGGTGCTCGAAGGCCTCGTTGACCTTGCTCATCGGGAAGGTCTCGGTGACGGCCTCGATGCCGTGGCGGTCGCAGAACTCGAGCATGGTGCGGGCGGTCTGGGGTGAGCCCAGCGGGGTGCCGCTCAGGCTCTTCTGCCCGCCGATCAGTGTGAAGGCGGCCACCTCGATCGGCTCGGGCACCGCGCCCACGGTGTGCAGCCGGCCCTTCGGCGCGAGCGCGGCGAAGTAGGCCTGCCAGTCGAGCGGCACGTTCACCGTCGACAGGACGAAGTCGAAGCGGCCGGCGACCTCTTCCAGGGCGGCGGCGTCGCGCGAGTTCACGACGTGGTGGGCGCCCATGCCCAGGGCCTCGTCGGCCTTTGCGTCGGTCGAGGTGAAGGCGGTGACCTCGCAGCCCCACTTGGCCAGGAACTGCAGCGCCAGGTGGCCAAGGCCGCCGATGCCGACCACGCCCACGCGGTCGGTCGGCTCGACGTCGAACTCGACGATCGGGTTGAACACGGTCAGACCGCCGCAGAACAACGGGCCGGCCTTCTTCGCGTCCACACCGTCGGGAATGGGTACGGCCCAGGCGCCGTGGCAGCGCACCTTCTCGGCGAAGCCGCCGGGGCGACCGATGATGGTCGACTCGACGCTGCGGCAGTGGTTGTGATCGCCGCTCATGCACTGGTCGCAGTACATGCAGCTGCCGCTGAACCAGCCCAGGCCGACGGTCTGGCCCACCTCGAGATGGTTCACGTGGTCGCCCTTGGCGGCGATCGTACCCACCACCTCGTGGCCGGGCACGATCGGATACTCGGTGAACTGCCAGTGATTGCGGGCCATCGACAGGTCGCTGTGGCACAGGCCGCAGGCGGTGACGTCGATCTCGACCTGGTCGGGGCCGAGGGTGCCGAGGTCGATGTCGACGACCTCGAGCGGTCCGTCGGCGGACTTGGCGGCGTAGGCGCGGGTCATGGGACTCCCTTGGACTGGTCGAGCGCGGGGGCTCGAGCGGGCAGCGCCGACCGTCGTGGCGTGGCGCCGAGAAACCGGGGGCGATCAGGATCGGCTGCGGCGGAGCCGAGCGCAAGTCGCGAGCGGACTCGGCCGTGGACGTCGGCGCCGATCGACGCGAGACTCGTGGAATCCCCGATCGGTTCCCCGACCCCGAGACGCGCCGCCATGACCCGCGAGACCTCCTTCCCCAAGAACAAGATCCGCGTGCTGTTGCTCGAGGGGATCCACCCCGCCGGCGTGGAGCGCCTCGAACGGGAGGGCTTCGACGTCGAGACCCTTCCGGGCGCGCTCGATCCCGAAGTCCTGGCCGCGCGGGTCGACGGCGTGCACCTGCTCGGCGTTCGCTCGAAGACCAGCCTGCCCGACGTCGTGTTCGATCACGCCAGGCGATTGCTCGCGGTGGGAGTGTTCGGGATCGGGACGAACCACGTGGAACTCGGCGGTGCGCGTCGTCGCGGCATTCCGGTGTTCAACGCCCCGCACGCGAACACGCGCTCGGTGGCCGAACTCGTGATCGGACTCGTCGTCATGCTGCTGCGCGGCCTGTATCCGAAGATCTCCGCCGCCCACGCCGGCCGGTGGGAGAAGACCGCGACCGACAGTGTCGAGGTCCGTGGCAAGACGCTCGGGATCATCGGTTACGGCCACATCGGCCAGCAGGTGTCGGTGCTGGCCGAGGCGCTGGGCATGTGCGTCCTCTTCCACGACGTGGTCGACAAACTGGCCCTGGGCAACGCGCGGCGGGCGGCGTCGTTGCCGCACCTGCTCGGCGAGGCCGATGTGGTCACGGTGCACGTGCCCGCCGATCCCACCACGCACCACCTGCTCGGCGCTCGCGAGTTCGAGGCGGCGAAGCCCGGCCTGCAGTTGATCAACACGAGCCGCGGAACGGTGGTCGACCTCGAGGCCCTGGTCCGCGCGCTCGACACCGAACGGGTGGCCGGTGCGGCCGTCGACGTCTTTCCCGAGGAACCGCACTCCCGCGGCGACGACTTCGACACGCCGCTGCGCGGCCGTTCGAACGTCCTGCTCACCCCGCACATCGGTGGATCGACGCTCGAGGCCCAGCGGGGAATCGGCGAGGAGGTCGCCGAGAAACTCGTGCGCTTCACGAACAACGGTTCGACCCAGGGCGCGGTGAACTTCCCCGAGGTCGCCCTGCCCGACGTGGCGGAGCATCACCGCATTCTGCACGTTCACGAGAACGTTCCCGGCGTGCTGCACGAGATCAACGAGCTCTTCGCCGACGAGGGCGTGAACGTGGGTCAGCAGGTGCTGCGCACCCTCGACGACGTGGGCTACCTGGTGGCCGACGTCGACGAGAGCTGCACGTTGGACATGGTCAAGCGCCTGCGCCGCCTGGAGCACACGATCCGGGCACGGCCGTTGTTCTAGGGAGTGGCTCGTCGGACTTCCGGGTCACAGGTCGAGGTACCCCGTCAGCGGCCGCACCCCGTCCCGATCGAGGATCGCGTCCACGGCTGCGATCACCTCGGGGGCCATGACCGAGCCGTCGAACAACGCGGGAGGCTCCACGTCGGTCGCGCGGTGGCCGTGGGCGAGCACGTGGTCGACCGCGCGGTTGGCGTTGGCGAAGGCGTTTCCCACCGGTACCGGGGCCACTGCCTCGAAGAGGTCGGCCACACGTTTCTGCAGCGCACTGGAATGGGCCTTCGCCGCGTCCAGGTGTCCCGACAGCGTCGCGCGGACGATGGCGGCCAGTTCCTGGCCGAAGTTGTTCGCGCTGCCCAGGAGCAGGCCGTCGTAGAGGCCACCCCCGGCGCGCAAGGAGGTGGCGTAGTCGCTCTCGGCGCCGCGCACCAGGACGGGTGCATTCAGGGGCGAGGTCTCGCCGGCCAGACGGTCCTCGCCGCTGGAGTCCTTGAACAGCACGATCTCCTCGTGCGCGCCGACGAGCGCGCGGAAGGTCTCGGCGGCGATACGACAGCCGGTGACCTGCGGGATCTCGTACACGGCCATGGGCATGCGCGCGCGGCGGCCGATCTCCTCGAAGTGGTGGGCGATGCGCAACTGGTCGACGTCCTCGCCCACCGGTGGCGCCACGCAGATCCCCACCCAGCCGCGGGCACGCAGGACGTGCAGGTTGTCCTCGAAGGATGCGTTCGGCGAAGTGCCGAGCGCTTCGTGCAGTCGTTCCAGACGCCCCAGGGCCTGTTCGGTGTCGGCGGCGAGCAGGGCGAACAACAGGTGACCGTCGATCGCGTCGGCCTCGGGTGCGGTGACGGCGTCGAGTAGCTGGCCGAACTGGCGATCGTCGAGTTCCCAGCCGTCGCCGGTCGAGCCGGCCACCATCCACAGCGGCGTGTGGCCGCGCAGCACCCGCTGGTGACGACGCAGGCGCTCGACGTCGACGTCGGCCGTGCCCGGCCGGTAGGGCGTGAGCAGCGGGACCCAGAGCGGAAGGGCGGCACCGGGGATCACCGCGCGGAGGATCTCGGCGCGGGGCGGGGGCATCGGGTCGGACATGGTGGATCGGCCGTCGATCGGGCTGCGGTTGTCGGGACGCCCGAGTACAGCCGATCCGCCGGCCGGTGTCCACCGTGGACCTTCCCGTCGGGAATGGTCCCGACTCGCCGAGCGTAGACCTGCGCACCGGCCCGACCGATGATTCGCCGACGGCCTGGCCACGGCTCGGCGTGGGTGGCACACTCGACACGCACTCTCCGGGAGGGACCATGCGGACGCTCGCCCTGTTCGGTTTCCTGCTCGTCACCGTACCGGCTTCCGCGGCGGAAGCGCTCGACCGCGAAGCCGTCGCCGGCGCCACCATCACCGGGATCTACGAGCAGCCGATCACGTTGGTCGACGGCGTCTACGAGGGTGAACCCTTCGTCGAAGGTGGCGTCGCTCGCCCGCAGGTGGTGCTCGTACCCTGGCTGCTGCACACGGCCGACCTCGACGGCGATGGTACCGACGAAGCGGTCGCGTACCTCGAGGAGAACTCGGGCGGGACGGGACACCTCCTGTACGTGGCGGTCTTCGAGCGCCGCGACGACGACGTCGTGTCGACGGCGACCCACTACGTGGGCGATCGCGAGCAGATCCGGCGTTCGACGATCGAAGGTCGCACCGTGGTGCTCGACCTGATCGCGCACGGGCCGAACGATCCGGGGTGTTGCCCCAGCCAGCTACAGCGCCGCCGCTACACGCTGAACGAAGTGGGGCGCCTCGAGGAGACCCGCGAGATCCTCGGCGACGCGACGATCGATCTGCTCGACGGCAGCGCGTGGCGCTTGCGGTCGTTCACGTACCGGGGCGAGCCCGTCGAGGCCGCGGAGGTGATCCTGCGCGTCGACGATCGGCGCGTGTTCGGGAGCGCGGGCTGCAACCGCTTCGAGGCGACGTTCACCGTCGCGCGCCGGCGCGGACTCGAGTTCGGTCCGGCGATCCGCACCAAGAGGATGTGCCCGCCGCCGGTGATGAAGGTCGAAGACCGCTTCCTCGCCGCCCTCTCGGGTGTGGAGCAGTGGAACTTCCTCGCGGGACGGCTGGCGCTCGTGTACGTGGACGAGGACGAGCGGTTGTCGAGCCTGATCTTCGAGCGGCAGTGAGGAGCGACCACGCGGGACCGCGATCGTGTTAGCCTCGGGACCCTGCTCGTTCGCCGGAGGACCGCACTCGTCATGCACCGTGGACTCGCCCTCGCCCTGCTCGTCGTCCTGGCCGCCCCGGCCCACGCGGCCACCGAACCGCTGAAGCCCCACGCCGCGGTCGTGGAGGAAGTCGTCGCCTTCCTCATGAGCGACGTCGGCGAGAACGGGATCCTGACCATGGACGACGACCCCGACGGCGAGCCCGTGCCACCCTACTTCTACCACTACGCGATCCAGCACACCGACAACCTGCGCAGCGCGACGAACGGCTATCCCGGCTACGCGAGCATCAGCTACCCGGGCTACACCATGGCGATCGCCATCGACGCCTTCCTCGGCTGGTGGCTGTACAGCGGCGATCCGGAGGGACTGGCGCGGGCCGTCGAGTGCGCGGACTGGCTGGTCGACCGGCGCACCCCGGCCACCGACCTCTACGGCAACTGGGTGTACAGCACGCAGACCGACGGCGTGATGGGCGGCGGCTACGATATCGACGCCGTGATGAGCGACAAGCCCGGCATGTTCGGCACACGCCTGCTGCGCCTCTACGACATCACCGGCGACACGCGCTACTTCGACGCCGCCGTCGAGATCGGCGCGACCTACCGCGACACCCAGCTCGAGGGCCCGGTGGAGGACGACGGCCGCTGGCCCTTCCGCGTGCGGCCGTCGGACGGGCTCGTCCGGCAGGACTACACCAGCCATCTGGTCCCGGCGATCCGACTGCTCGAAGAACTCGAGGAACGCCGGCCGGGTCAGGGCTTCGGCGACACCGCCGCGCGGGCGTGGAGCTGGCTCGAGAACAATCCCATGGATCCGGCGAGTGCGTCGTACCAGCGGTGGGAGGGCTTCTACGAAGACATCGGACCCGAGAGCGCCGGCCTGCGCGACCACTACTCGGCCGAGGCCACCGCCGAGGCGCTGCTGGAGCGCGGCGCGCCGGGTGATCTGGAGAAGGCGATCGAGATCCGGGACTGGTCGACGGACGTGTTCTTCGCTCCCGACGGCGTGCAGAACGGCAACGGCGTCTACACGTGGGCGCTGCTCGAGTGGCAGGCCTGGATGAACAGCACCTACGCCGCCACCGCCCAGTGGGGCGTGTTGCATCTACGCCTCGACCGCGCGGCGCGGGGCACGGCTCTGCACGATCCCACCTGGCGCGAGGCCGGTCTGCAGGCGTTGCACAACCTGACCTGGGGCCAGGCCCCGGCGTCGAGCGTGCCCACCGACGACGGCCGCATGCTCACCACGATCCGGGAACTCACCCAGCCGAGCTTCGGCCGCGAGACCTGGTACGAGCAGAACTTCAACACGGTGCTCTATCTGCTGCAGGCCTTCGATCTCGAGCCCTCGCTCGCCCCGGACGACGAGGGCCACCTGCTCGGCGTCGACGGCGCGGAACCGACGTCGTTGCTGTACGCGCCGGGATCGATCACCGCCGATTTCGGCGGCCCCGGGCAGGTCCGCGCGAAGCTGGCCGCCGAGCCCGCCGCCGTGTTCGTCGACGGGGCGTGGATCGATTCCACCGACCCACGCTGGGACTTCGATCCGAGCACGCAGGTGTTCACGCTCGACCATTCCGGCGGACGCGTCGTGTTCGATCGTGCGGGCAATGCGACCGACGCTCCGTCCAGCGTGGCGTCGATCGCGCGGCTGGACGTCGCACCCAACCCCTTCAACCCGCGGACCACGATCAGCTGGTCGCTCGAGCGCGAGCGGTCCGTCCGCGTGCGGGTGGTCGACGCGCGCGGGCGTCACGTGCGGTGGATCGCGCGAGCGGCGGCGGCGCGGGGCTCGGCGGTGTGGAACGGTCGGGACGATGCCGGGGCCGCGGTGGCCAGTGGCGCGTACCACGTGATCGCGACGAACGGAGCGGAACGCGTGGTCCGGGCGGTGGGCCTGGTGCGGTAACCGCGTTCGGGCACGCTCACGGCGACGCGCTTCCGGCGCGGAACTTCCACGGTTCGTCCCCAGGTCCAGCGCGAATCGGCGCTTCCGCCGCAGAATTGGGTCGGGGTCGCGAGCGCTTCCGCGGCGGAAGTGGGCCGGGAAGATTCCGGAATGGCGAATCCCTCTTCGGACCTGGCGGCTGCGGAGTCCGTCCGGTCGTCCACGTCCCGCCGAAACCCCTCAGTTCATGTACCCCAGCGCCCGCAGCGCGGCCTCGGTCTCGGGATCGATCGACGCCTCGGCCCGACGGTTCGTCGACAGTAGATCGAACACCCGTTCCTCGAGCGCCTTGCGGCGCCGGTCCACCAGTTCGGGATGCTGCGGGGCCACGTCCTCGCGTTCCCCGGGATCGCGGGCCAGGTCGAAGTAGCGGGTGGTCTCACGATCGACGTTCCATACGAGCTTCCAGTCGACGCCGCGGTGCGCGTAGCGCGTCGACGGTGCCTGCGGCGTGTTCGTCTGCACGAGCACGGTGCGGTCGCGCGGCGTGTGGTGGCGTAGACTGCGCCCCTCCGCGGCATCGGGCACGTCGATCCCGACCAGATCGAGGATGGTGGGCAGGACGTCGATGCCGGCGGCGAGGTCGTCGCGGACCACGCCGCGGGGTGCGTCGCGGCCGGCGGGCGGGCACACGATCAGCGGCACGCGGACCGAGGGTTCGAAGAGGTTCTTCACGTGACCGATGTGGTTGTGCTCGCCGAGCGACTCGCCGTGGTCGGCGGTGAACACCACCCAGGTGCGGTCGGCGCGGCCCGACGAGCGGAGCATCCGCATCAGGTCGCCGACCAGACGATCGGTCTGCGCCGACTCGAGACCGTAACGTCGCCGGATCTCGTGGACGCCCAGACGATGATCGTTCAGCACGCGAATCAACTCCACGGTGCCCGGACGTTCGAGAACGAGCGCCGTCGACCAGCTCCCCGCGGGCAGGTCGAGCGGGACCTCGTCCTCCAGGCGGGCTCCGGTCGTGCCCGGACTGCGGATTTCGAAGCGGCGGACCAACGTTCGGCTCGTCGTCTCGATCCGGAGCGTGTGCCGGCCGGCGTCGAGCTCGAGTTCGAGGATTCCCGGCTCGAAGTCCGACAGGGAGACGTCGGCGACCACCTCGTCGTCGACGACGAGCCGGGCTCTCTCATCGACGGTGCCGTAGGCATCGTAGGGTTCGTGCGGTTCGGACAGGTGCACGAGGGTGAACCGGGGTTGCGGATCGCCACCAGGTTCAGCGGCGAAGAACGCGCGCACGGGCTCGAGCGTCCGGCTCCCACGTCGCAGGAAGGCGGCCCCCAGCTCCTGGTCCCACGCGTGGAACCCCCGTGCGAAGCCGTGCCGTCGGACGATCGGGCTGATCGAGATCGCGCCCTGGCACCGGTAGCCGTTCCAGCGGAGGACCTCCGCCAACGTCGGCACGTCCCACGTGAGTTCGCCCTCGTGGTTGTTCACGATGCCCGCGGCGAGTGGTGTCCTCGACGTGAAGATCGACGCATGGCTCGGTCCGGTGATCGGGGAGTGGGCCACGGCGTTGCGGAACAGGATTCCGTTCATGGCCAGCGAATCGATCACCGTGGACCGGCCGGCGGGCGCACCGTAGATCGACAGGGCGTCGGCCCGCAGCGTGTCGATGACGATCAACAAGACGTCGTCGCGCGGAGCGGTGCGTCGTTCGACACCGGTCAGGCGCACACGCACGTCCTCGTCCGCCGAGGTGAGTACCAGGCGCCCGGGAGCGCCCACGTCGACGTCGGCCGGTGCGCGCAACCGGATCGACCCGGCGCTGTCGGCGATCGATGCGGCGTCCCACTCGGCGACCACGCGTCCCTCGGCGTCGACCTCCACGAGCGCGAGGCGGGTTTCGCTCGCGGCATCGATCGGAGACCCTTCGGCCACCCAGTCGATGTCGAAGGTTCCCGAGACGAGGAATCCCCGGTTCCCATCGATCCATTCGTGCGCGCTCAGGAAAGGCTCCTCGTCACGCCGGGTGTAGGCCCAGTCGGCGTCCTCGGATGCGACGCGCACCCAGTCCACGTACAGCCCGAGCTCGCGGCTTCCCGATGTGTGCAGACGGTCGCAGGCCAGACCGATCTCGTTGCGGCCGCGCCGGATCACGCCGTCGGGAACGTCGAGACGGAAGACCCGTGGGCGCGGAGGCAGATCGACGTCGCCCAGGACGAAGCCGTTGAGGGAGAGGGTGAGGGTCTTGGCCTCGATGCCGGGATCGATCCGCCCGGCGCGGATCTCCACGAAACCGGGGCCTTCGGCGTCGAGCTCCACCGCGACGAAGGCGTCGCGGTGCGCCGTCCACCAGCCCACCGGCTCGGGACCGTGCCAGCCCTCGGCGTCGATCGGTCGCTCGGAGCGTTCGAGGTCGATCACGCCGACGGCCTGGTTCCGCGCGACGAACTCCGCGAGCGTGTCGGTGGGCAGCGTGCGCTCGCGATCCGGGTCGGGACCCGGTCCGCAGCCGAGCAGAACGGTGAGGAGGAGCGTCACGGAGACGCACGGGAGAACGGGTGGGCGCATCGG
>DATFKK010000053.1 GCA_035268685.1 Candidatus Krumholzibacteriia bacterium
CTGGATCTCGACCGGTCCCTGGACTTCGCGTCGCAGTTGGTGGGCGCCGGGGGAGTCGGGGACTTCGACGCCATCGAGTTGGGCAAGAAGCTCGCCGGCAAGAGGGCCAGCGCCAGCGCCTACATCGCCACCTACGAGGAGGGGTTGCGAGGCGGCGGATCGCCCGAGGACCTCGAGACCGTCCTGCAGCTCGCGTGGAAGCGGATCCATCAGCCTCGCCGCGACGACGAGGCCGCCACCGCCCTCCAGCAGCGCTACGCGGCCATGCTCCGCAACCGTGGCGCCGACCCGCAGGCCCAGTACGCCGATTCGCTCGGGGTGATCCTGGCGCAGCACCACCCTTGGTCGACGCCGCTGACGGCCGAAGCGGTCGAGTCGGTCGACCTCGGGCGCGCCCTGGACTTCTACCGCGAGCGCTTCGACGACCTGGGCGACATGACCTGGGTCTTCGTGGGCTCCCTCGACCTCGACACGCTGCGGTCCGGCGTCGAGACCTACGTGGCCTCGATCGGTTCCGACGGCGATCCCGATACGTGGCGTGACCCCGGCATCGAGATGCCCGACGGTCCGTTGCACCGTGTCGTCCGGGCCGGCGTCGACGAGAAGTCCCGCACGACCCTCGTCATGCACGGAGACTTCGAGTGGACACGACGCAACCGCTTCGCGCTGACGTCTCTGGGCGACGTCCTGGGCATCCGTCTGCGCGAGGTGATCCGCGAGGAGATGAGCGGGACCTACGGCGTGCGCGTGAACACCTCGAGCTCCCGCATCCCCGAGCCCGAGTGGACGGTGCGCATCTCCTTCGGCAGCGACCCCGAGCGCCTCGAGGAACTCGTGGGTGAGATCGTTTCGGAGCTGGAGGACGTGCGGGCGAACGGGATCGACCCGGAGCGTCTGGAGAAGGTGCGCGAGCAGGCCCTGCGCGGACACGAGGAGGCGGTGCGGGAGAACTCGTACTGGGTCTCGACGCTCGCCTTCCGCGAGCGCCACGGGATCGACCACCGCGAGCAGCTCGAGACCGTCGGATTCATCGAGTCGCTGACGGCTGCGCACGTCGACGACGCGGCGCAGTGGGCGCTGCCCGTCGAGCGGATCGTACGGGTGGACATGATGCCGGCGGAGGAAGGCGCGGGACGGTGACCGGCCATCAGGATCGCGGGCCGTCCTCGCCGAGTTCCTGCATCCACGTGTACAGGGTCTGACGGCCGACACCCAGGAGCTCGGCGGCCCGCTTCTTCTCGCCGTCGGCGAGGATCATGGCGGCTTCGACCGCCTGGGCCCGCAGGGCGCGCAGGACCCGCTCGGATGCCGTCTCGATCGGCAACAGCTCCGCGGTGGGCAGGCGGCGCACCAGCGGGGCCGGGACGCGCGCTGGCGCCCGCGTGCGAGCCGGGGGAAGGCCGGCCCGGCGGAGATCGTCCGCTCCGATCACGCCGTCGTCGTCCAGAAGGCACGCGGCCTCGAGGACCCCTTCGAGCTCCCGCACGTTGCCGGGCCAGCGGTGTTGCACGATCAGGCGGCGAGCGTCGGCGTCGAGTCGGCAGGCACCGTCCGCGCGATCGCCCACCAGGCTCAGCGCGATGTCGATCGCGTCGTGTCCACGGGCGCGCAGTGGCGGCAGGTGCACGTGCAGGCGGGCGATGCGGTACCACAGGTCGCGTCGGAAGCGGCCCTGATCCCGTGCCCGCGCGAGATCCTCGTTCGTGGCCAGGACGAACCGCACGTCGATCGGCCGGTCGACCTCGCCGCCGAGACGGCGGATCTTCCCGTCTTCCATCACGCGCAGGAGAGTGGACTGCCGCTCCAGGGAGAGGTTTCCGATCTCGTCGAGGAACAGCGTGCCGCCGTCGCAGAGCTCGAGCAGGCCGGGCCGCGCGTCGACCGCGCCGGTGAACGAGCCGCGCTCGTGTCCGAAGAGTTCGCGCTCGAAGAGGGTGTCGGGAAGGGCCGTGACGTTGACCGCCTCGAAGCGACCGCGCGGCCGGTGGAGGTCGTGGATCAGACGTGCGACCAAATCCTTGCCCGTGCCGGTCTCCCCGGTGATCAGCACCGGGAGAGCGGAGTGGCCGAAGCGTTCGATGCGTTCCAGTGCCGCGGTCATCGCGTGACTGCGGTAGACGATCGAGCCTCGGCACCGGACCTGGGCGTCGGGGTCGCGTGGGGTACGTCGGCCCGGGGGGCGTCGGTCGAGCAGTCGACCGACGATCGCTCCGAGGTCCTCCGTCCGCAGGAGCTTGCTGCAGAACGACACTGCGCCGGCGTCGAGCGCGAGCGACACCACGACGGGATCGCGGGTACGGCCGACGGCCAGCACCGGGACCCCGGGACAGCGCAGGCCCAGGGCGGCGATCGTCGCGACGTCGACGCGGTCGACGTCGTGGAGCACCAGATCGAACTCGTGTTCTTCGACCCGGGCGGGAGCGTGGGCGGGATGGCGGCACACGTCGAGGCGGACCGGTGCGGGTAGCACGGTACGCAGGGCGTCGGCGAAGGCCGCGTCGTCGTCGACGAGCAGGAGATGGCGGGCGCGCAGGAGGACCATGCGAGAACGACTCCGGTCGGTTCGCGATGGGAGCCAAAGCACAAGGCTAGCGCGCCCGTCGGTCGCCGGGCAACCCGACCCCAGCGTGAAATTCCCGTTGTTGCGCCCCTGGTGCGGACCGGGGATCATCTCCGGCGCCCCTTCCGGAATCGTCCGGAAGGCCTGGTCCCGCGTGATCCCTCGCGCGACGCACGGCGAGGGATTGTGCGCAGTCTCGGAATCACAACGAGGTCGAGGTGATGAATCGCATTCAACCCGGGCCCGGCGCCCTCTTCGCGGTGCTGCTGTTCGTAGGCGCGGTCCTGTCCGTCCCCCCCGTGTCCGCCCAGGACGACGAGGACGAAGAGGTTCTCGAGGTCGGGCGCTGGTACCCCGGTCTCGAGACCGGCCTGATCCTGAGCCAGAGCGCGTTCAGCGACAACTGGGCCGGGGGCGACCAGGGTCAGTTCTCGTGGACCTTCCTGCTCGACGGCTCCCTGCGCAATCAACTGACCGACACGTGGCGGTGGGACAACGCCCTGACCCTCGCCTACGGGAAGACCGCCCAGGAGAACGAGGACGGCAACTTCGGCAAGCCCCGCAAGTCGACCGATCGCATCGATTTCGAGTCGATCCTCCGGGCGACCTTCGGGTTCCACCTCGACCCCTACGCCTCGTTGCGCGTCGAGAGCCAGTTCGAGGACGCGTCCGATCCGCTGCGCCGCGGCAGCCTCCTCTTCAATCCGGTGTTCGTGAAGGAGGCCCTGGGTGTGGCGCACGACTACCTGCCGGGCGAGGACCGCCGGCTCCTCGTGCGGTTCGGTGGAGCCATCCGTCAGAGCATCCGCCAGCAGTACGCCACCGACGACCCCACCGACGACGCGACGCAGACCGAGACCGGACTCGACGGCGGTCTGGAGTTCGTCGTCGACTACGAGGACCAGTACTTCGACGAGAGCATCGCGTGGTCGTCGAAGCTCACGCTGTACCAGCCCCTGTTCTACTCGGCGAAGGACGATCTCGAGGACCTGGACTTCGGCCAGGCGGGCATCGTGGCCGCCGGGATCGACCCGGACGTGGCCGACTTCACCACCACGCTCGACGTCGACTGGGAGAACGTCTTCACCGGCCAGGTCAACGAGTACCTGAGCGTGAACCTGTACGTGAGGCTGGTCTACGACAAGTACGACACCTCGGTCGAACCGCTGATCGACGAGGGCACCCTCACGAACACCGAGGCCGTGGCCCAGGCGATCCGCAAGGCGGGTCAGTTCAAGCAGACCCTGGCGCTCGGCCTGACGTACCGGTTCTTCTAGGCCGCGCACCCCACCGGCCGGGCTCCCACGAGGGCGGGACCCACCCGCCCGGCCCCGGTCTCGTGGGCCGGGCGGCATCGGTCCTTCCGACGGCCGGACCTGGCGGGTCGGCGCGCATCTCCGATCGTGTCCGGGAACGCGGAGGCTTCGATCCGGAATCCGGTCGGACGCTCCGTCATCGGTCCCCCCGCGGAGCCGACCCTGGATACCCGGCTCCATCCACGCGCACCGGAGAGCGAGACACCATGGCCGAATGGATCGTCGTGGCCACCTACGGCGCGCGGGCCATCGCCGAGATGATGGCCGAACTGCTCCGCAACCAGGGGATCGCCGCGGTGGTCTCCGTCGACGACGCGGGTGGGCTGCGGCCGGAGCTGGCGCTCACTCTGGGCGCGAAGGTTCGCGTCCATGCCGAGGACGAGGCGCGCGCACGGCGTGTGCTGGAGCACGGCGGCGAGGGCGACGAAGACGACGAGGGTTGAACCCCCTGTAATCGAAGCATTTACGGGGCTCCCGTGCAGCGCTTTACCGATCGGTGAACCACCTTGTAGCGCAGCGCTATTTGGCGTTTCGCCGTTTGCGCCGGCCCGCTGCGCGTATCCACATCGCGCCGTTCTCCCACACCCGGTGGGCGGGTTCGGTCCAATCCCACTCCGTGCCGAGCCGCCGTGCCGCCTCGTCCACCGTGAGGCGCTCACGTGGATTGCGGGGGCCGCCGCCGGGCTCCTCTCCCGGCTCGACCGAGCCGTAGGTCCGAAGCAGCAGGACCCCGCCCGGCCGGGTGATCGAGGCCAGGGCATCCAGGAGCGGTCGCCGCAGGAAGCGGAGATCGAGCACGACCGCGAAGCGTTCGTTCGGCAGGTCCTCGGGTCGGCGGACGCGCCGCGTCAGGGTCCGGATCCGCACCCCGTGGTGCTCGGCGCGCGCGCGGGCCAGGGCCAGGGCGTCGGGCAGCCGATCGACGGCCAGGACGTCGTGTCCGCGCTGGGCGAGGAAGACGCCCTCCCGGCTCGACCCGCTTCCGAGATCCAGCACCGGGCCGGTGTCCGGGGCCGGAAGGCGGTCCAGGTGCTCCCGGAGCAGCGGGTCGATGTCCCAGGCGGCCCCGGGGGGCGGGCCGGGGCGCAGGGCGGTCACCGGCAGCTCTTCGTCGGACCAACTGGCCGGCCAGCCCGCCGCGGTGATCCGACCGGCCGTCCGGCGCGCGTGGTCGGGGGCCGTGATCACCACCACGGCCTCGCCGCGGGGCGGCATCAGGAACACCGGCAACGCGTCGCGCCACGGGATCCACGCGCTGCCCGGGACGTGGTCGGTGGGTGGGGCCTCGGTGCCACGCAGGTCGAGGATGCGGCAGCCGTGCCGACGGGTCGACTGGCTCGACGCCAGGTCCAGCACCTGGGAGGCCGACAGCGGCCGGGGGGATCGGGGAGGCGTGATCACGCGTCCGGCCCGCGTCGCCCGGGGCGTCCCGGAGCCCCGGGGCGGCGCACCTCCGGGCCTCGTGCTACTCTGCGCCCCGACCCCGAAGCCGCCGCCCGAGGAAGCCGATCATGGCCACCACCAAGATCAAGTGCCCGGTCGAGGGCGTGATCGATCTCGACCGCCTGCCGGGCGTGCCGGCCACCCTGGTCACACGGTTGATCGACGCGCCGGAGATGCAGCGCCTGCGGCGGATCCGGCAGCTCGGATTCAGCGAACTCGTGTATCCCGGGGCCACGCACACCCGCTTCGCCCACTCCCTCGGCGCGTTCCAGGGAGCCCAGCGCACGTTGACCCAGTTGCGCTCGCAGGGTCACGACGTTCCCGACCCCTGGACCGCGGCCACGGCCCTGGCGTGCCTTCTGCACGACCTCGGACACGGACCGTTCAGCCACACCTTCGAGCGCGTCACCGGCACCCGGCACGAGGAGCGCACGCTGGAGATCGTGCGCCAGGGACCGCAGGTGCCCCGCGTCCTCGAGGCGATCGCCCCGGGCACGGTGGACCGCGTGGGCCAGTTGCTCACCGGGCAGGTCGAGGTCTCGCGGTTGCGTTGGCTGGCCGACCTGGTGAGCAGTGCTCTCGACTGCGATCGCATGGACTACCTCCGGCGCGACGCCCTGTCGACGGGGGCGCAGTACGGAGCCTTCGACCGTGACTGGCTGATCCGGGAGATCACGCCCACCGACGACGGCGCGGCGATCGTCGTGATCGAGAAGGGTCGCACCGCGGTCGAACAGTACCTGATCGGCCGCTACCACATGTTCCAGAACGTCTACCTGCACAAGGCCTCCCGTGGATTCGAGGGCGCGTTCCGCGCGCTGTGTGCGCGTGTGCGCCATCTGGGAGTCGGCGCCCTTCCGACCGGAACCCGGGGACTCGATGTCCTGTTCGACGCGTCGGGCGACCTGGATCGCTTCCTGTCGTTGACCGACGAACACTTCCAACTGGACTTCGAGTTGCTGGTCGACCACGACGACCCCACCCTCCGCGCGCTCGCCCGATGTCTGCATCTGCGGCGCGCCCCGCGGAGCCGATCGCTGCAGGCGCTTGGTGGCGACGACGAAGCCTTCGACCGGCTCCTCCACGAGCGCCGCGAACGGGCCGCTGCCGCCGGATTCGATCCGGAGGTCTCGGTGTGGGTGGACGAAGCCCAGGACGTTCCCTACCGGCCTTATACACCGGAGACGAGCCGTCGCGGGCTCCGGGTCCAGCGCGAGGACGGGGTCCTGGTCGACGTCACGGAGCTCAGCCCGAGTCTGAAGGCCCTGGCGCAGAGAATCGTCGTGCGGCGCCTGTACTGGCTCGATCCCGAGCGGGTGGCCTGAGCCCTCAGTCCAGCACGCGGCGCATCCACGCGCCCAGGGCGTCGATCTCTTCGGCACAGACCTGGTGTTCCATGGGGTACTCGTGGAACTCCACCTCGTGGCCCCACTCCCGGAGGCGGTCGCGGGCGGCCGTTCCACGCTCGGATCCGACCATGGGGTCGTGCGATCCGTGGGCCTGGAAGACCGGCGTGCCGGCGTTGGCCTCGGAACGCTCGCGATCGAGATCGGACGCCAGCACGAGGTAGGTGGAAAGGGCGACGATCCCCGCCAGCCGACGGGACTCGCGCAGACCCTGGAACAGGGCAACGGCACCGCCCTGGGAGAACCCGGCGAGAACGACGCGCTCCGACGGCACCCCCTGCGCGACCTGATCGCCGATCAGGGCCTCGACCTGTCCGGCGCTGCGTCGGATTCCGGTCTCGTCGTGGCGGCGGTCCAGATCGGGCCCGGCGATGTCGTACCAGGCGGGCATGACCATGCCGGCGTTGAGGGTCACCGGAATCCGCGGCGCGTGCGGGAACACGAAGCGCACGCCGGCACCGTCGAGCCCGAGATGCGGGACGATCGGTTCGAAGTCGTGGCCGTCGGCGCCGAGACCGTGCAGCCAGATCACGGCCGACCGGGCCGAGCCCGCCGGCTCGATCACGACCGAGGGCAACAGGGAAGGGTCCACGATCGTCGTCCTTTCGTCGCGTTCAGTCCGGACGGCCGGACCCGCCCGCCGGGTGGTCCACCGCGTGGGCCTCGAGGTCGCCGAGCGAGCACCATTCGAGCGTGGCGAGGTGTGTGGCCTCGAGCACCACGCCGGGAGCGACGCCCGCCTCCAGGGCCTCCTGCCAGCGCGGGGCGCACAGGCACCATCGGTCTCCGGCTTCCAGTCCGGGGAAGCCGTACGCCGGCCGCGGCGTGACGAGGTCGTTGCCCCGTTCGCGCGAGAAGTCGAGGAACTCGCGCGTGACCACCGCACACACGGTGTGGACGCCGACGTCGCCGGGTCCGGTGTTGCAGCAACCGTCGCGGAAGAAGCCGGTCGCGGGGTCGGTGCCGCAGGTCTGCAGCTCGGTTCCGAGTACGTTCCTGGCCATGGGTCGGATCCCCGGGGGGAGGGCTCCCCCCATGGGAACACCGAAGCGGCGGATCGGCAAGTCGACGGCACTCAACCCAGGGCGTCGTAGGCCTCGCGGACCACGTCGGTCCCGCACTCACGTTCGAGACGACGCACGGTGAAGTGCCCGGTGGCCATCTTCTGGAAGTGCTCGGTGAAGATCAGGTTCACCGTTGCTCCTCCGAGCGCGCCGACCACCGGGACCAACTGGGCGGCGGCCTTCTCCGAGACGACCACGCCGAAGCGTGACGCGATGCTGGCCATCAGCCGCACGAGCGCCGGGGCCTCGGCCTCGCCCAGTCCGCGCGCGGTGATCACCCGCGCCGCGTCGGCCACCTGACGCGCCAGCACGGCGCGCACGGCGAAATAGCCGGTCTCGGCGCTGTCGTCGCCTTCGGCGCGGCCCCCGAGGGCGAAGACGCTCACGCAGGCCAGCCGCGCCTCGACCGCGTCCAGATCCTCGCCCTGGCTGCGGGCGATGTCGGCGATCGACCGGAGCATGATCGTGGTGGTGATCGGCAGCTCGATCGCCAGGGCGGACCAGCCCATGGCGCCGCCGGCCGCACCCGAGAGCCCGGTGGCGGCGCGGTGGAAGAGGTTGGCCGGCCCGCGGGCCGGGTCGCGGTCGATGCCATGGACGGCGACGTCGAGCGCGGCACGCAGGGCGCGGTGCGCGGCGTCCTGGACCCGGTCGGCGACGGCGGGGGGCAGGCGTTCGAGCCCGCCCTCGATGGGCGACCCGACCACGCTCACGAGCCGAGCGGCGAAGCTGGGATGTTCGAGGAGTTCGCGGGCGCGTTCGAGCGCCCGCTGGTCACGCTTCGACAGCGTCACGAGTCGTCGGTCTCCGGGGTGGTGCGGCGACGGATTCCCCCGCGACGACCGTAGCGCCGCCGCCCCGTCGACTCGGCGGCCGAACGCGACCCCACCGGTGCGGGGCGGGTGGGTTCCTTGCCCGGGATCACCATGCGTGGCAGGGGCTCGCCGCGGAATCTCTCGATGTCCGCCAGCTTGATCCAGTCGGCCGGGGTGACCAATGAAACGGCGACACCCTTCGCGCCCGCCCGACCCGTGCGGCCGATGCGGTGCACGTACTCGCGCGGCGTGCGGGGCATGTCGTAGTTGACCACGTGGGTGACGTCGTCGATGTCGAGGCCACGCGCCGCCACGTCGGTGGCCACGACGATGCGGACGTTGCCGCTGCGAAGCCTCTCGACCACCTTCGTGCGTTTGGCCTGCGGCAGGTCCCCGTGCAGGGCCACCACGTCGTAGCCGCTCGAGCGCAGCAGGCGGGCTTCGTCATCGGCCTTGCTCTTGGTGGCGACGAACATCAGCGCCCGGGTCATCTCCGGATCGCGGCACAGGTGCAGCACCAGGTCCTGCTTGTGGCCGTCGTTGTCGGCGCGCAGGACGTATTCCTCGATGTCGGTGTGGCGCGTGTCCGACTGGTCGACCTCCACCCGGATCGGTTCGCGGACCAGGCGGTTGGCCACCGAGTCGACCGCGCCGTCGAGCGTTGCCGAGAAGAACAGGGTCTGCCGATCCGTCGGACACGCCCGGGCGAGCCTCATGACGTCGTCGATGAAGCCCATGTCGAGCATGCGGTCGGCTTCGTCGAGCACCAGGGTCTCGACCTGGTCGAGGTGGAGCTTGCCGCTGCGGAGGTGGTCGAGGAGACGTCCCGGCGTCCCCACGAGCAGGTCGAGTCCCTGCTCGAGTTCGCGGATCTGGGGCGGATAGGCTTCGCCCCCGACGATGCAGGCGGAGCGGAGGCGGGTGTAGCGGCCGAGCTCGACCATCTGCTGGCCGACCTGCATGGCCAGTTCGCGGGTCGGGCACAGGACGAGCACGCGAGGCCCCCGTTCCCGGCGCTCGTCTTCGTGGAGGAGCCGGTGCATGGTCGGGAGCACGAAGGCTCCGGTCTTGCCGGAGCCGGTGCGCGCGCAGGCGAGGACGTCACGGCCCTCGAGCGCGTGGGGGATCGCCTGGTCCTGGATGGGTGTGGCTTCCAGCCACTCCAGGTGGTCGACCGCTCGCAGGAGCCGCCGATCCAGGCGGAAGGAATCGAAGAGCATGGAGTCTCGTCTCGGAGCCAGGGGCGCAGTCCGGACCCCGGCGAGCCCGGCGTCCTGACGTCAGGCTACGACAGGGCCCGGCCCCGGCGCCAGCAAGTCCTCGCGCTCGCGCTCCATGGCTTCGCGGACCGGAGCGGCGAAGGCCATGTCCTCGTCCTCGATGTGACGGATCACCCACACGCGGACGAACTCGAGCAGCCGGCGCCCGACTCCCTCGGGATCGCGGCGGTAGTCGAGGACCACCGTCCGCAGTTGGCCCATGAGCTCCTCGTGGACACGACGGTGCTCCTCGAGCCCCTCGTAGCCGTAGCGCGCCAGGAGCAGCTCCTCGGAGGCGAAGTGCTGCCGGCTGTACTGGTGCAGACGAGCCAGCGACTCGATCGCGAAGTACGGCGCGTGTTCCCGGTGCAGGTTCTGTTCGATCTCGTTGTGCAACTCGACCATCGCGGCGTGCTGTTCGTCGACGCTGGTGATTCCGGTCCGGAGTTCATCGGGAAGGACGAGTTGCATGGTGGTGCTCCTGGGGCTTCGGATCGGGCCGGTCCGGCCTTCGGATCCTCTCGCTCACGCGCGCGAGGTCCCGGGTGTCGGTCTCCTGGGTGTGGTCGACGACGAACCCGCGGACCAGTCGGACCAGGGCCTCGGGAACCGGGCCCCCGTCGCGCCGGTAGCGGACGATCGCCGTCCGGAGGCGTTCGAGCAGGTACTCGTGGACCCGCCGGTGCGGGGCGAGGCGCTCGGGGACGTGTTCGGCCAGCAACGACTCCTCGGTCGCGAAATGGATCCGCGCGAACTGGTGGAAATCGGCCAACCTCTCCACCACCAGCCCCTCCGGTGCACCGACGGTGCGCGCCTGCTCGATGTCGGAGTACATCCGGAGCAGGACCTCGTGTTGCTCGTCGATGACGTCGACACCGACGGAAACGAGCTGATCGGGTAGCTGAGGGCTCATGCGATGGGCTCCCGGGGGATGCGGGTCCTCGGTGGGGGTGTTCGGACGATCGATGGCAGGGCTTGAGGACGAAAACGAGGCCCCCGCCACCGCGGGAGCCCCGTGTTCCGGCCGTGGTGTGCGGGGGCCGGTCGGGCTCAGGCGTTCTCCTTGAACTCGGCCACCATCGCCGTCAGCACCTTCTTCGCGTCGCCGAAGACCATCACCGTGTTGTCGTAGTCGAAGAGCTTGTTCGGAATGCCCGCGAAGCCGGGGCTGAGCGACCGCTTGACCACCACCACGGTCCGCGACTCGTGCACGTTCAGGATCGGCATGCCGTAGATCGGGCTGTCCTTCTCGTGGATCGCCGCGGGATTGATCACGTCGTTGGCCCCGAGCACGATCGTCACGTCGGTCTGCTTGAACTCGGGGTTGATGTCGTCCATCTCCACGAGCTGTTCGTAGGGGACGTCGGCCTCGGCCAACAGGACGTTCATGTGGCCGGGCATACGTCCGGCCACGGGGTGGATGGCGTAGGCGACCTCCGTGCCGCGTGCCTCGAGGAGCTGGGCGAGCTCGCGAGTGGTGTGCTGGGCCTGGGCCACGGCCAGGCCGTAGCCCGGCACGAACACCACGCGCTGGGCATCCTCGAGCAGCATGGCCACTTCCTCGGCGCTGCTCTCCTTGATGTTGGTGTAGCCACCCCGGTCGGCGGTGGCGCCGCCGAAGTCCTTGAACAGCACGCTGCCCAGCGAGCGGTTCATGGCCTTGCTCATGATCTGCGTCAGGATCAGGCCGCTGGCTCCCACCAGCGAACCCGCCACGATCAGCAGCGGGTTCTGCACGGCGAAGCCCGCCATCGACGCCGCCACGCCCGAGAGCGAGTTCAACAGCGAGATCACGACGGGCATGTCGGCGCCACCGATCGGCAGCGTGGCCGTGACGCCGACCAGGAGCGAGACCCCCAGGACCACCAGCATCAGGATCATGACGGTGGCCGGCGCGAGGTGCGTGAAGCACAGGACGAGCCCCAACAGCACCGGCCCCCCCAGCATGATCGCGTTGATCGCGTTGCGCCCCGGGAAGGAGAAGGCGTTGCCCTTGATCGTGCCGTTGAGCTTCAGGAACGCGACCAGCGAGCCACTGAAGGTGATCGCCCCGATCACGAGGCCCAGGATCGCGCTGACGCCCGACGAGGCCGAACTGATCGGCGCGCCCTCCGTGAAGAAACGATACGTGCCGCCTTCGTGGGCCAGGTACATCGAGAAGAACAGGGACAACGACACGAGGGCCGAGGCACCACCGCCGAAGCCGTTGAAGAGTGCGACCATCTCGGGCATCTGCGTCATCTCGACGCGCTGGGCGGCCACGAGGCCGATCCCGGCGCCGATCAGAATGCCCGCGATGATGAACGGCCACGCCGCCTGACCGCTGATGATGGCCATGGTCACCACGATCGCGATCAACATGGCCGTGGCCGAGAGCGTGTTCCCGCTCTTGGCCGTGCGCACCTTCGACAGCCGCCGGATGCCCTGGATGAACAGGACCGCCGCGAGCAGGTAGGCCAGAGGGAAGAGAAGATCCATGGTCTACTTCCTCCCGCCGAACATCGCGAGCATGCGGCGGGTGACGACGAATCCGCCCACGACGTTGATCATGGCGAAGGTGATCGCCGCCGCCCCGAGAAGGTTCGCCAGGAAGGCGAACTCGGCCTGCGCGCAGTAGAGGGCACCCACGATTGTGATCCCGCTGATCGCGTTCGCACCGCTCATGAGTGGTGTGTGCAGTGTGGGCGGGACCTTCGTGATCAGCTCGTAGCCGAGGAAGATCGCGAGCGCGAACACGAACAGACCGACCGAGAGGGGCCGGAAGGCGTCCATCGCCTGCTGGATGGTCACAGTGTCCATTCTCAGGCCTCCTTCGGGTCGGGGAGCGGCTCCAGGCCGTGGGCCTCGCGCACGCGCGGGTGCACGATCTCGCCGCCGTGCGTGACGGTGGCGCCGGCCGTGACCTCGTCCTCGAAGTCGAAGGCGGGCGCACCCTCCTCGAGCATGTCGCCGAGCAGGTTGAGCACGTTCTTGGCGTACATCTCGGTGGCGTTCTCGGGGATCGTGGCCGGGACGTCCAGCGTGCCGACGATCGTGACGTCGTGGACGGTGACGACCTCGCCCGGCTGGCTGAGTGTGCAGTTGCCGCCGGTCTCCACCGCCAGGTCGACGATCACCGAACCCGGCTTCATCGCTTCGACCATCTCGTCGGTCACCAGCTTCGGGGCGGGCCTGCCGGGGATCGCCGCGGTCGTGATCACGACGTCGGCGGCGAGGATGCGTTCGCGCACGAGCTGACGCTGTCGCTCCAGGAACTCCTCGGACTGCTCGCGGGCGTAGCCGCCTTCGTCCTCGGCCGATTCGTCGGTCGGCACTTCGATGAACTTCCCGCCCAGGCTCTCCACCTGCTCCTTCACCGCGGGCCGCACGTCGGTGACCTCGACGACCGCGCCCAGGCGCTTGGCCGTGGCGATCGCCTGCAGGCCGGCCACACCGGCGCCCATGATCACCACGCGGGCGGGCTGAATGGTCCCGGCGGCGGTCATGAGCATGGGGAAGATCTTGGGCAGGTGGTCGGCGGCCATGATCACGGCCTTGTAGCCGGCCAGGTTCGCCTGCGAGCTGAGCGCGTCCATCTTCTGGGCGCGGGTGATGCGCGGGACCAGCTCCATGGCGATGGACGAGATCCTGCGGTCGCGCAGGGCCTCGACCGTGTCCTTGTCGGTCAGGGCCTGGACGAAGCCGACGTAGACGGCCCCCTCCTTCATGGCGGCGATCTCGTCGCGCGTCGGTGGGTGGAGCTTGAGTACGATGTCGGCGTCGGCGTAGCCGCTGTCGGCGCCGGACACGATGGTCGCGCCGGCCTTCTCGAACACGGAGTCGGCGATGTTCGATCCCGCGCCGGCTCCGGATTGCACCTGCACGGCCATGCCGTGCCGGACGAACCGGGCGACGGTGTCGGGGGTGGCGGCCACGCGCGTCTCGCCGGCACGGATCTCGGTCGGCACGAAAGCCGTGGGCATGGAAGGGTCTCCCTCGCGGAATCCGGGAACGAAGAACGGGTGGGCGACCACCCACCATACAGCACGCTAGGGCGGGCGGGGATACGGGTCCAGAAGATCCCTCGTGAACGCGGAGATCGGGCGGACCCGATTCGGCGATCAGTGCCGCGCCGAAGAGGGTCGAGGTGGCGACGCGGGCGGCCGGTGCGCCGGCCGCTCACTCCGGCGGCGGCGTCAAGAACAGCGGTCCGGGACGTGGTGCGATCCGGTGGTCGGCGCAGGGCATGGCGGGGCCGCGTCGTCCGATGGCACGTGGTCCGCCGGAGGGTCCGGCGCGGCGGTCGCCCGGACCGAGGCCTCGATCGCCTCCACGATCCTGTCGACGACGGCCTGGGTCGATTCGAGGAGGCCGAGAGGGGCGTGGTGGCTGATGGCGATCTCCTCGGGTGGTCGGGCGCGGTGGGAAATGCCAGCGGGACACCTCGAACTCCGGGACCCTTCGTGGGGTGCATGGCCGGGATGGTCCGGGCCCCGGAATTCGTTCGAAGCATCCAGGGAACCCCCACGAGCAGGTGGGGTGCCAACCCATGTCCGCGCCGTGTTCATCCCTCTGGGCCGAGGCTCCGGGGCGCGGAGATTTCCCCAGAGTGTTGAAAATGGCGCAGATGTGGGGACAAGGGGCGTGAAGAATGACCCATACGGGGCACCGCGAGCACGACCGTTCACCCGATGTCGAACCTCACGTTCCCGGACGGAGAAGACGTGCGAGATTCTGGAAACCGGTCACCGGGCGGGTCGCGTCGTGGGCGATGATTCGTGGTTTCCGCCGGTCTGCGTCCACCGTCCCGGATTGCCGACAATCGTGCGCGATGCAATGCCGCGAGTGGTCGTCGTCGGACCGCGGACGGGCGGAATCCGGCCAGCGGCGCGCGCTCTGCGACCGGGCGAGCGTGCGGGGTGCCGCCGGGCGGGTCGGCTTGACACCCCCCGGAAACGAGACTTAGCTTTGGCGGCCGCGTGCTGGCGTAGCTCAGTTGGTTAGAGCACCAGATTGTGGATCTGGGGGTCGGTGGTTCGAGTCCACCCGCCAGTACCACCCCTCTTCGAGTTCTCTGCCGGGACGACGGCCCCGCATCGTCGCGAGCGCCCGGCGCCCCACGGCCCTCGCGGGCCGTTCTTCGTATGTGCGGGCCGTGCCGGGAGCAGGGTTCATGGCCAAGTCGGGCTCGAGGCGGATCAAGCCGCAGCTGGTCAAGGGCATGCGCGATCAACTCGGCGGGGCGCTGCTGCGCCGCCGCCGCATGCTCGACACGATTCGCACCGTCTACGAGCGTTTCGGCTACCGGCCGCTCGAGACGCCGGTCGTGGAGTTCGCGGCGACGCTCACCGGGAGCCGGGCCGGCGAGACGAGCCAGCGGATCTTCACCTGGCACCACGACGAGGACGACGTGGACCTCGGTCTGCGTTTCGACCTGACCGTGCCGCTTGCCCGCTTCGTCGCCGCCAACCCGCACATGCGCCGGCCCTTCAAGCGGTATCAGACGGGCTCCGTGTTCCGCGTCGACAAGCCGGGCGCAGGACGCTTCCGGGAGTTCACGCAGTTCGACATCGACGTGGTGGGAACGCCGTCCATGCTGGCCGACGCCGAGATCCTGGTCGCCATGGGCCAGGTGCTCGAGGAGCTCGGCCTGCCGGCGTACACGCTGCGTTGGAACCACCGCGGGATCCTCAACGCCGCTCTGCGCCGCGCCGGTATCGCCGACGACCGGGCCACGCCAGTGATCCGGGTGCTCGACAAGGAGGACAAGATCGGCGCCGAGGGCGTGCGGCTCGAGCTGGGCCCCGGGCGCGTCGACCGGGAGAGCGGTGCGCGGATCGAAGGGCTGGGGCTTCCGGACGAACAGGTCGACGGCCTGATGACCTTCCTCGACGTGTCCGCGCCCGACGACGATGCGCTGGTGGACGAGATCCGAGGTCTGCTCGACGGGGTGAAGGGCGCCGACGACGCCCTGCGCGAGGTCGACGACCTGCGGCGCTTCGTGGGGGCACTGGGTGCGCCCATCGACCGGGTGCGCTTCGCGCCGCGGCTGGCCCGCGGCATGGACTACTACACCGGCCCGATCTTCGAGGCCACGCTCGACGACCTGCCGCAGTACGGCAGCATCATGGGCGGCGGGCGCTACAACGAGCTGGTCAGCCGCTTCAGCGGCGAGCAGCTGCCGGCCGTGGGGGCGTCGATCGGCGTGGACCGCCTGCTCGCCGCCCTGGACGAGGCGGGGGTCGAGTCGGTCCGCGACAGCGTGAGCGATGTCCTCGTCACGATCATGGACAAGGGACTCCTGCCGGAGTGCCTGCAACTCGTGCGCGAGCTGCGCGACGCCGGCCTGAACGCCGAGATCTTCCTCAAGCCCAAGGCCAAGCTGGGCGATCAGCTGCGCTACGCCAGCGACTGGGGAATCCCCTTCGCGGTGATCCTGGGCGAGGACGAGCTCGCGGCGGGGCAGGTGACGGTGAAGGACCTCGAAGCGGGCAGGGCGGCCAGCGAAGAGGTCGCCGATCGCCGGGCCTGGGTCAGCGAGCGCCCCGGACAGTTCCAGATCGAGCGCGCCGCGCTGGTCGGCCGCATCCGCGAACTGCTGGGCTAGCTCCGGCGCCGCAGGAACCGTGGAGAAACGCGAAGGCGGTGGAGTCTCCCCCACCGCCTTCGGTGTCCTGGGCCCGCGCCGGGCGGATCAGCCGCGCTTCTCCATCGGCACGTAGTCCCGCTCGTTCGCGCCGGTGTAGATCTGGCGGGGACGACCGATGCGCTTGGCCGGGTCCCCGTGCATCTCGAGCCACTGGGCGATCCAGCCGGGCATGCGGCCGAGAGCGAACATGACGGTGAACATGTTCACCGGGATGCCGATCGCCTGATAGATGATCCCGCTGTAGAAGTCGACGTTCGGGTAGAGCTTGCGCTTCACGAAGTACTCGTCTTCGAGCGCCACTTCCTCGAGCTGCATGGCGATGTCGAGCAGCGGCGTGCTCTTGCCGATGGCATCGAGGACGTCGCGGGTCATCTGCTTGAGCACCGACGCGCGCGGGTCGTAGTTCTTGTACACGCGGTGACCGAAGCCCATGAGGCGCGTGTTCGGGTCGTCCTTCACGCGGTCGAGGTACTGCTTCCCGTTCAGCCCCTCGGCGTGGATGCTCTCGAGCATCTCGATCACGGCCTGGTTGGCCCCACCGTGCAGCGGCCCCCACAGCGCGCTGATGGCCGCCGAGGCGCTCGCGTACAGATTGCTGTGCGAGCTTCCGACCAGGCGCATGGTGGAGGTCGAACAGTTCTGTTCGTGGTCGGCGTGCAGGATCAGGAGCGTGTCGACGGCCCGCACGATCGCCGGGTGCGGCGTGTACTCCTCGGCCGGGTTCGCGAACATCATGTGCAGGAGGTTCTCGGCGTAGCCCAGGTCGTTGCGCGGGTACACGAAGGGGTGCCCGGTGTTGTACTTGTAGGCCCAGCCGCAGATCGTCGGCAGCTTCGCGATGAGCCGGCGCACCTGCAGCGTACGATGCTCCTCGTTCAGCGGGTCGATCTCTTCCTGGTAGATCGTCGCCAGCGCACCGACGAGCGACGAGACCATGGCCATGGGGTGGGCGTTCAGCGGGAACGCCTGGTACATGTGGCGCATGTCCTCGTGCAGCAACGTGTGGTGCGTGATCTCGTGCTCGAAGGCATCCAGCTGTGAAGGCGTGGGCAGCTCTCCGTTCAGGACGAGGTAGCTGGTCTCGAGGAAGGTGCTCTTCTCGGCCAGCTGGTCGATCGGGTAGCCGCGGTAGCGCAGGATCCCCTTCTCGCCGTCGATGAAGGTCACCGAGCTCTGGCAACTGCCGGTATTGGCGTAGCCCGGATCCATGGTGATGTAGCCGGTCGTGGCGCGAAGCTTCGAGACATCGATCGCGCGTTCCCCCTCGGTCCCCTCGATGATCGGAAACTCGAATTCCTTGCCGTCGACGATCAGCTTCGCGGTCTCGGACATGTGGGGCTCTCCCGGCTCTGCGGCGTGGCCGACGGGCGGTTCGTGTCGGACAGCGCGTGGTGGAGGTTCTACGGGGAGCTTCCGATCCCCGCACGCACCGGGCAAGTCTAATCACGATCGCGGGCCCGTGCACCGTCGGCGCGGGGCCGGGTCTCAAGTCCGGCACGGGACGTGCCGAAGGCTCCCGAAGACGAGCGCCCAATGCCGGGAGGCCCCCATATGTCCACGCACGTCGCACCACCGGTGAACGAGGGCCCGGCCCTCGACCCCGAGATCTTCGCCGGCCTGCTCGAGCTCGTCGACGAGGACGACGACTCCTTCGTCGTCGACCTGTTCGGGTCGTACGTCACCAGCTACGCGGAATGCATCGAGGGCGTCGCCCGGGCCCTCGCCACCTCCGACCCCGACGGGCTGCGCCATCATGCCCACACGCTGAAGGGCGCGTCGGCCAACGTGGGGGCCTCGCACCTGGCCTCGCTGGCCGAGCACCTGCAGCGCCTGGGTGAGTCGGGGCGGGTCGAGCCCGCGGAGGAGTGGGTCGAGGCGATCGCCGACGAGTACGTGCGCGTGATCACCGAGGTCGAGACGCGCGTTCCCGGATTCCGGGCCTGAGCCCGGGAGGGGACGCGCGCCGCTTGCGTCCCCGCGCCGGACCGTCTACTTTCGAGGGCTGTTGCTCACACGCGTTGAACCTGCCCGGTGCGCGTCGAACGCCCCACTCCGCCCCCGAGGACCGTCCACCCATGTCGACCGTTTCCTTCAAGGGAGCCCGCCTGGCGCGCCCCCTCCTGCTGTCCCTGGATCTCGACGAGACCTTCGCCGCCTCGACGGCCGAGGCCCGCGCCGACCTGTTCGCGCTCTTCGAGGCGCACGCCGACGAGGTCCAGCTCGTCTACACCAGCCACGAGCCGGCCGAGAAGCTCATCGAGATCGCCGCCGGCGCCGAACTGCCGGTTCCCGCCATGTTCATGGCCGACACCGGCACCACGGTGCTCAAGGGCGATGCGTCGGGCACGGTCGAGCCGCTGCAGCGCAACATCATCCAGCTGTGGCCCGGCAAGGACTCGGTCCAGAGGACCCTGGCCGACGCGCCCGGTGTTTCGCTGCTCGAGGACGGCGCCCTCTGCCGCCAGAGCGTGAAGGCCGAGAGCGAGGAGGCCATGCAGGCCCTGCAGGAGAAGGTCGCCGAGCTGGGCTGCCACTACGCCGAGCGCGGCGAGAACGAGTACTACGTGCTGCCCTACGGCGTGGACAAGGGCACCACGCTGGGTCGCTATCTGGTCGAGGCCAACGTGAACCCGAACGACGTCCTGGCGATCGGCGAGGCCGAGGGGGACGACTGTCTGTTCGGGCGCGGCTGGCGGGGCGCGGCCTTCGGGCATTCGGTCGACTCGGTCAGGGACATCGGGAACCGTTTCCACAACGTGGTCGTGCTCGAAGAGAGTGGCGCGGGCGCGGTGCTCGAGGCACTGCGCCAGCACAACTGGCTGGAGCTCCCGCAGACCGACTGAGTCCGGCGGAGACAGGCTGAGCAACCGCACGAGCCGCGCCCCTCGGGGTGCGGCTCGTCGCGTTCCGGGTGGGAACCCACCGCTGGGTCCTTCGTTGAAGGCGATGTCGGCGGCCGGACCCGGCCGCGACCTCGAAGACGTCAGGACTCCGGGAGGACACGATGAAGACCAGAGCGATCATGCGGTCGACGGGGGCGGTGGCCCTCGCCGTGCTCGCGGTCGCCGCCCTCGGCACCGTGCTCATGCCCGCCACCGATGCACCGGCCACCGACGCGGGTGCACGCGATGCGGCCGTGGCCCCGTCGGGTGGGGCGACCTTCGGGGTGGCCGACGTGGTCGAGGACGTCGCCCCCTCCGTCGTGAACATCTCCACCGAACGGACGGCAGGGCGGATCTCGCCGGGCCCGGGCTTCGACGAACAGCTCGAGCGCTTCTTCTTCCGCTGGCCGGGCCAGCGGTCGGACCGACGACCGGTGCAGAGCCAGGGTTCGGGCGTGATCTACAGCGCCGACGGTCTCGTGTTGACCAACCACCACGTCGTGCGCGACGCCGAGTCGATCCGTGTGGGCCTGTACGACGGACGCGAGGTCGATGCCGAGCTCGTGGGCAGCGACGAGAGCAGCGACCTGGCCCTGTTGAGAGTCGACGCCGACGACCTGCGGCCGGTCCGCTGGGCCGACAGCAGGAGTGTCCGCGTCGGGGACCCGGTGCTCGCCATGGGCAACCCCTTCGGCCTGGGCGAGACGGTCACCCGCGGGATCGTCAGCGCCAAGGGCCGCAGCCTGGGCATGATGGACTACGAGGACTTCCTGCAGACCGACGCGATCATCCATCCCGGCAACTCGGGCGGCCCACTCGTGGACCTCGAGGGCCAGGTCGTGGGGATCAACACGGCGATCCTGTCGCGCAACGGTGCCGGACAGGGCATCGGTTTCGCCATCCCCAGCTACCTGGTCGAGACCGTCGCCACCAGCCTGCGCGACCACGGGCGCGTGGTCCGTGGATACCTCGGGATCTACCTGCAGGAGCTGACCTCGGAGCTGGCGCGGGCCTCCCGCGTGGACGTCAGCCGCGGGGTGATCGTGAGCCGCGTCATCGACGACAGCCCGGCCGACGACGCAGGCCTGCAGCACGGCGATGTGATCGTGGCCCTCGACGGGGCCGAGGTGACCAACGGCGGCAGCTTCCGGGCGGCGATCGGTCACCGGGCGCCGGGCAGCGAGATCGAACTCGCGGTGATCCGCGAAGGTGAAGAGCGCGACCTCGTCGTGGTCCTCGGAGAGCGTCCGGCGAACGCGTCGGCGGCGGCCACGGGCGCGCCGCACCCTGCGGCCGAACTCGGTGGCTTCGAGGTCGAGGACATCGATCGCCGCACCGCGCAGCGCATGGGTCTGGATCCCGGGACCTCCGGCCCCGTCGTCACGCGGGTCCAGCCGTCCTCGTCGGCCGCGCGGGCCGGCCTCCGGCGCGGCGACCGCGTCCTCGAGGTCGGCCGCGAGCGCGTGGCCAGCGCGGCCGAGGTTCGCGATGCGATCCGCGATGCGTGGAGCGAGGATCCGACGGCACCGGTCCTGCTGCTCGTGGAGCGGGACGGGGCGACGCTCTACCTGGCCCTGGGCCCGGTGGACGGCTGATCCGTCAGGTCCGCACCACCAGGGTCCGCGCGATGCGGTCGTGCAGGCCCTGGTGGCGCGGGTCGACGAGCACGAGCAGGTAGCCCACCCCCAGCGTCAGCTCGCACAGCAACCGGCCCACGTAGCGCACCGCGGTCTGGCGCCAGGGTGCGCGGTGGCCGCGCTCGTCGGTGACCACCAGGCCGAGCAGTCTCTTGCCGAGCGTTGCCTGGAGGCGCGACTGCTCCATCCACGACCAGTACAGTCCGCGGATCACCGCCGTCCCGACGTGGAACCAGAGCAGGAACTCGACCGTGCGTGGATCTGCGACCGGTGATGCCGCCGGGTCGGCCAGCGCGAGCTCCTCGAGACGGACCCCGGTGATGGACTCGACGGTCAGCTCCCAGAGCGTCACCGGGATCAGGAGCACCAGCACGTCGACCACCCAGGCGACCAGCCGGACGCCGAATCCGGCGTAGGGCAGGTCGTCGACGACCGGACCCGTGTCGAGGCCCGGCTCGAGGTCGGCCGGGCTCTCCACCGCCGCGTCGGGCTCGAGGAGGGCCGGATAGCGCCGGATCGGCTCCCAGTCGTCGCGGTCGTCGTCCCACACGTAGTCGTCGGGCGCGACCTCGCCCGCGGCGAGCATGCCGCGCAGCGTGTCGAGGTCGACGGGCCCATGGCGTTGACCGCCGACGCCGTAGTAGATTCCGTTCGGGTCCAGGGCCATGGGGTTCGTCTCGGCGCGAGCGGGGGGATCGGATGGCGGCGACCCCCACAGAGCAATCCCGATCCGTCGCGGGCGCCAGTCCGCGCCGGCGATTCGGGTCGGTGACGACATTCGCGGAGGCCTCGATGAACGTCTCGAACACCATCGACGATTTCCTGGCCAGCGGCCCGTGGGCCGTGGTCGGGGCGTCCACGAACCGAGAGAAGTACGGCAACAAGGTCCTGCGCGCCTA
>DATFKK010000054.1 GCA_035268685.1 Candidatus Krumholzibacteriia bacterium
ACCCCGTCCTCGCTCGCGCCACGTGCCGGCCGCCACGCGCGCCGCGGTCTTCGAGCGCGACGGGCATCGCTGCAGCTACGTCGCCGGCGACGGCACGCGGTGTGCGGCCACGCGCGATCTGCAGATCGACCACGTCCGGCCTTTCGCGTTGGGTGGGTCGCACAAGGCGAAGAACCTCCGGGTGCTCTGTGCGCGGCACAACCGGCGGGTGGGCGAGCGCGTGTTCGGGTCGCTTCCGCAGCGGATATCGGGGAGCAATCACTGCTGAGCGATCGGCGCACGGTGCCGGCGCCAGGCAGCACACCGGTCCGAGCACACGCTCGACCGCGAAGGCGCTGTCCGACGCCGGGAGTGGCGCGAGTGCTACCGCTGCCGGGCGATCACTTCGATCTCGACGCGGGCGCCAAGGGGTAGGCCCGCGGCCTGGACGGCGCTGCGGGCGGGCGGTTCGTCGTCGAAGACGGTCGAGTAGACTTCGTTCACGGCCTTGAAGTCGGCCATGTCGGCGAGGAAGACCGTGGCCTTCACGACGTCCTTCCAGGTCATGTCGGCGGCGGCAAGGACGGCTTCGACATTGCGAAGGACCTGGCGGGTCTGGTCCTGGATATCGCCCCCGACGAGCTTCCCGGTGGCGGGGTCCAGCGGGATCTGGCCGGCACTGAACAAGAGGTCGCCGCTCAGCACGGCCTGACTGTAGGGACCGACGGCCGCGGGCGCGGCGTCGGTCCGGATCACCTTGCGTTCGGTCACGTTGGACACCTCCGGGGCATCGATCCGAGCAACGGTCCGGGCATCGATCCGAGCATCACTCCACGGTCACGCTCTTGGCCAGGTTTCGGGGCTGGTCGACGTCACAGCCGCGCATGACCGCGATGTCGTAGGCCAGCAACTGCAGCGGAATCACGTTCAACAGAGGCTGTAGCATGTCCAGCGTGTGCGGTACCGTGATCACGTGGTCGGCCATCTCGGCGATGTCGTTGTCACCTTCGGTCACGATGGCCAGGACGCGTCCGCTACGCGCTTTGATCTCCTGGACGTTGCCCTTGATCTTGTCGTAGGTGCTGTCCTGGGTGCACAGAACGACCACGGGCATGTCCCTGTCGATGAGCGCGATCGGGCCGTGCTTCATCTCCGCCGCCGGGTAGCCCTCGGCGTGCACGTAGCTGATTTCCTTGAGCTTCAACGCGCCCTCGAGCGCGATCGGGTAGTTGTATCCGCGACCGAGGTACAGGAAGTTGTTCGACGGCGCGTAGAGTTCTGCAATCTCGCGGATGGTGTCGCGCTGGTCGAGGATCCGCTGGACCTGTCGCGGAATCCTGTTCAGGCCGTGGATGATCTCCTGGCCCTCCTCGATCGTCGTATTGCGCACACGCGCGAGGCACAGCGTGAGGATGGTGAGCGCGGTCACCTGACAGGTGAAGGCCTTGGTGCTGGCCACGCCGATCTCGGGGCCGGCGTGGATGTACACGCCGCCGTCGCTCTCGCGCGCGATGGTCGACCCGACCACATTGGTGATCCCCATCACGCGCGCGCCCTGCTTCCGCGCCTCCCGCATGGCGCTCAAGGTGTCGACCGTCTCCCCCGACTGGCTGATCGCGAAGACCAGGGTGTCGGGATCGAGGATCGGCCGGCGGTATCGGAATTCGCTGGCGTACTCGACCTCGACCGGGATGCGCGCAAGATCCTCGATCATGTACTCGCCGACCATCCCCGCGTGGAAGCTGGTCCCACAGGCCAGGAGCACGATCCGCTTCACCGACCGCAGATCGCGAGAGTCCATGTTGAGACCACCGAGGTGCCCGTCGCCGTCGTCGTAGACGACGCGTCCTCGGAAGGTGTTGCGGATGGTCTCGGGCTGCTCGTGGATCTCCTTCAGCATGAAGTGGTCGAAGCCGCCCTTCTCGATCTGCTCGAGATCCCAGGTGACCTCTTCGACCTTCTTGGTCACGGTCTCGTTGGCGATGGTGCAGGTGTCGACACCGTCGGGCGTGATCACGACGCACTCGCCGTCGTCGAGGTAGATGACCTGGCGGGTGTTGCTGAGCATGGCGGCCACGTCGCTGGCCAGGAAGAACTCGCCGTCGCCGAGACCGACGATCAGCGGACTGCCGAGACGCGCGCCGACGATCTTGCTCGGCTCGTCGCGATGCATGACGGCTATGCCGTAGGTGCCGTCGACGTGACGCAGGGCCTCGCGCACGGCCGACTCGAGATTGCCGTCGTAGTGGAAGTGGATGAGGTTGGCGAGGACCTCGGTGTCGGTGTCGGTCGAGAACCGGTATCCGCGCTTGGTGAGCGTGGTCTTCAGCGCCTGGTAGTTCTCGATGATCCCGTTGTGCACGAGAGCAACCGTGCCATCCTGGCTCACGTGGGGATGCGAGTTGTTCTGGTTCGGTTCACCGTGCGTGGCCCAGCGCGTGTGAGCGATGCCGGTGTGACCGTCGACGGGATCGGCGTCGAGAACTGCGAGCAGTTCCTTGAGCTTACCCTTCTGCTTGCGGACCTCGATCCCGCTGCCGTTCATCACGGCCACGCCCGCGCTGTCGTAGCCGCGGTACTCGAGTCGTCGCAGTCCTTCGACGAGGGTGCGCGCGGTGGGCGCGCTTCCGACCATGGCGATGATCCCACACATAGTAAGTCTCGAATCCTCTCCGGCGGTTCGGGTCGCCGATGGAGTCGTGGATCGAAGGGGTCAGCGTCCGAGTTCACCACGCACGGTGTCGACCACGGCGCGGGCTTCGTCCACGGACGGTGCCTCGGCGATGATGCGGAGCACCGGCTCGGTGTTCGAGCGGCGGAGGTGCACCCATCGATCCCGGAGAGCGTAACGGATCCCGTCGCTCTCGTCCCACTGTCCATTCGGCCCCAGGGTTCCGGCGGCTCGCCGCCATTCCTCGGGGTGGTCGATGGTTTCGTCCAGGGTCAGCTTGTCCTTGACCATCGATGCGGCCGGAAGGACCTCGAGACAGGCGCCCAGCGATCCCCGGGCCGCGACCGCGGCCAGCACGAGGGCCGCGCCGAGCACCGCGTCGCGCCCGGCGTGCAGGGCCGGAAGGATCACCCCGCCATTGCCCTCGCCCCCGATCCGGGCCCCGACCTCGAGCATTCGGGCCACCACGTTGGCCTCGCCCACCGGCGCGCGGTGGATCTGCACGCCGTGCCGCTTCGCGACCGCGTCGAGCGCCAGCGTCGTGCTCAGGTTCACGACCACCGGACCGGGACTCTGCGCCAATACGTGGTCGGCGGCCACGGCCAGTGTCAGTTCCTCGCTCAACAACACACCCCCGCGATCGACCAGCGCGAGCCGGTCGACGTCGGGATCGACGGCCAGCCCGAGATCGGCACCGCTCTCTCGAACGCGATCCGCGAGCTCGCCCAGGTGATCGGCCCGTGGCTCCGGATCACGCGGAAACATTCCGGTGCACCCGCAGTACAAGCACTCGTATTCGACGCCGAGCCGATCGAGCAGGGCGGGAAGGATCTCTCCCCCCGCGCCCTCGACGGCGTCGACCACGACGCGCAGTCCACGGCTGCGGATCGTGCCGACGTCGATCAGGTCCGACGCCAGGATCGCGTCGAGGTGGAGGGCCTGTCCGTCGTCGCGCGTGCGAACCTGTCCGGTGTCGACCGCGCGCACGTGGCGTCGCGACGCCGCCCGCTCGCGTTCGATCACCGCATCGACCTCCGCCGCGGTCAGGAACAGCCCGTCGCCGCGCAGCAGCTTCAGCGCGTTCCACTCGACGGGGTTGTGGCTCGCGGTGACGATCACGCCGCCGATCGCGTCGGACTCCTGCACCACCATCTCGGTGCTCGGCGTGGTGAGCATGCCCGCGTCGATCACGTCGTGCCCGGTCGACGTCAGACCCGCGGTGACCGCTGCGACCACCATCGGACCCGACGGACGCGAATCACGCGCGACCACCACCGGCCCTTCGGGCAACCACTCCCCGAAGGCCGCGGCCCATCGGACCAGGGATTCCGC
The DNA here is from genome assembly GCA_035268685.1 of Candidatus Krumholzibacteriia bacterium. Taxonomy (NCBI): domain Bacteria; phylum Candidatus Krumholzibacteriota; class Candidatus Krumholzibacteriia; species Candidatus Krumholzibacteriia bacterium. Next base: position 3,983 of record DATFKK010000054.1, read on the forward strand.
GTCGAGACTCTCGCCGACGACGCCGCGCACGCCGGACACACTGACCTTCAGCGTCATGGTTCAGGAGGCCTTTCGATTCGTTGGAAGCGGACGACCCGTCGAGATCCCCATCGAAATCCCCATCGAGATCCCCATCGAGATCCCCTTCGAGATCCACGTTGCGCCGCGTCACCCGTGGAACCCGCTCGCGAGCAGGCGCGCACACCAAGAACAGCGCGATCGGACTGTCAACGAGGACACCGCACCACGGCGGGCAGGCGACCGGTGCGGACACGAAACGACCTGGAGAGAAAAAGGAAAGGGGCCCAGGCTGCGAGGCCCCTTTCCAGCGACTGCATCCTGCGTCACGCAGTGATCACTCGGATCCAGCAAGAATCGCTGGAGCTGGTGTGGGGACTCGAACCCCAGACCTGCTCATTACGAGTGAGCTGCTCTACCAGCTGAGCTACACCAGCCACCTTGCGACGCCTGGAAGACGGAAGCCGGTGCACGGAGCACCGTCGTCGCCGGAGGGAGTCTAGCCCAACCCGGGTGGGTGTCAAGATGGCCGACTCGCGAAAGCTCTGGACAACTGAAATCGGCGCTTGAGGCCATTTCCGTTCGCTTTTACAATCCTTCTGATCTGCAATAGAAAGGATATGGAAGTATGCCGGCGAACTCGCGACTGCTCAACGCCTTGAAGCTCTGGACCCAGCTCCACCGCCTGGCCCGGGAGGTGTCGGCGGCCGAGCGAGAACTGGCCTCACCCCTGGGTCTGAGTCTGGTCCAGGGCCAGGCCCTGCTCGCCCTGGCCGACGGTGGCGCCCTGAGCATGCAGGAGTTCGCCGAGCGGCTCTGCATCGCCCCCAGCACGGCCACGCGCCTCGCCGACCAGCTCGAGCAGAAGGGCTGGGCCTCCCGTCGGCTCGACGCCGGCGACCGCCGCCGGACCGAACTCGCCCTGGCCCCGGCCGGCGAACGGGTCGTCGACGGGCTGGTCGACCGGGGTGTCTCGCGAACCCTGGGGCTGCTGCGGAGCCTGCAGGATCCCGACGCGACCGCGCGCGAACTCGAGGTGCTGGCCCGCGGCCTGCGAGACTTGCGTGCCCGCAAGGGCTGACTCGCGAGAACGGTCCGGGCGAGCTGGTGGGAAGAGAAAAACGCGCGGCCTCGGCCGCGCGAATTCCAGAATGCGAAGTGGTGGTTCGGGACGGAGTCGAACCGCCGACACACGGATTTTCAATCCGTTGCTCTACCAACTGAGCTACCGAACCACCCGTTCCCCGATCGCGGGAGCGAACGGCGACAGCGGTCGAATATGGTGCCCTGACCCCTGATTGTCAAGGTGACCGCCCCGAGGCCCTAGTCGTCGGCGTAGCCCTGCGGATGCTCGCGGTGCCACGCGAAGGCATCGGAAACGATCCGCTCCAGTCCACTGCACTCCGGCCGCCATCCCAGCCGCTCCTGCGCCCGGACGTTGCTCGCCACCAGACGCGGCGGATCGCCCTCGCGGCGCGGACCCACCCGCACGGGAATCTCCCGCCCCGTCACCGCGCCCGCGGCGGCCAGGACCTCGCGCACGCTCGCCCCGTGACCGGTCCCCAGGTTGATCGCCTCGAAGCCCGGCAAGAACGCACCGCCGAGCTCCCCGCCCTCCGGTCCGGCCGCCCCGCCCGCCGCACCACGAGCCGCATCGCCAGCCGCACCACGAGCCGCATCACCAACCGCCCCGACTCCGCCCAACGCCTCCAACGCCAACGCGTGCGCCACGGCCAGATCCCGCACGTGCACGTAGTCCCGCACCGGCGTCCCGTCGGGCGTGGGGTGGTCGTCGCCGTGCACCCGGAAGTCCTGCAACTCTCCCAGCAGCATCTGGCACAAGCGCGGGATCAGGTGCGTCTCGGGCTCGTGGTCCTCGCCCCTCGGGCCGTCGGCACCGCAGGCGTTGAAGTAGCGCAGGGCGATGGCGGCCAGCCCGTTCGCGCGGGCCTCCTCGGCCAGCACGCGTTCGATCATGACCTTCGAGTGGCCGTAGGGGTTCACCGGGCGCAGCGGCGTGTCCTCGGTGATCACCTCGACGGCGGGCTCGCCGTAGACCGCCGCCGTGCTGCTGAACACAAGGCACTTCACGCCCACGCGGTCCATGCCGTCGAGCAGGGCCAGCGCCGCCCCGACGTTCTCGCGGAAGTAGCGGCGCGGCTCCTGCATCGACTCGCCCACCAGGCTCAGGCTGGCGAAGTGGACGACGGCGTCGACGCCGTCGAGCGCGGTGGCGAGCACGTCGGGATCCTGCACGCGTCCCTGGACGAACTCCGCACCTTCGGGAATCGCGGCCCGGTGGCCGGTGCTGAGGTCGTCGAGCACGACCACGCCGTGACCGCGCTCGAGCAGGTGCGCCGTCGTGACCGAACCGATGTAGCCGGCGCCTCCGGTGACCAGGACCTTCACGAGCGCATCCCCTCCGAGCGCGACCGCGAGCGAGTGCCCGAGCGCGGCAGCACGTCGCGCAGGTACTGTCCGGTGACCGACGCGTCGACGGCGGCCACCTCCTCCGGCGTGCCCTCGGCCATGATCGTCCCGCCCTCGGGACCGCCGCCAGGGCCCAGATCGATGACCCAGTCGGCGTTCTTGATCACGTCGAGGTTGTGCTCGATCACGAGCACGGTGTGGCCTTCCTCGACCAGGTCTGCGAGCACCTTCAGCAGCTTGCGGATGTCCTCGGCGTGCAGGCCGGTGGTCGGCTCGTCGAGCAGGTACAGGCGGTGGCCCTTGCGCCCGCCCATGAGCTCGCGCGCCACCTTGATCCGCTGGCTCTCGCCGCCACTCAGCGTCGAGGCCGGTTGCCCGAGCTTCAGGTAGCCCAGCCCCACCCGCTGCAACAACCACAGCTTGCTGCCGATCGTCGGACTGTCGGCGAAGAACTGGATCGCCTCGTCCACGCTCAGGTCGAGGATCTCGGCCACGTTGCGTCCGCGGTAACGCACCTCGAGAGTGGTCGGCTCGAAGCGGCGGCCGTGACAGTCCTCGCACTGCACGGTGAGGTCGGCCATGAAGTGCATCTCGACGGTGACCTCGCCCATGCCCTGACACGTCGGACAACGCCCACCGGGGACGTTGAAGCTGAAGCGGCTGGCCGTCCACCCGCGCTTGGCCGCGTCCTGGGTCGCGGCGAGCAGTGCGCGGATCTCGCCCATGACCTGCATGTAGGTGGCCGGATTGCTGCGCGCGCTGCGCCCGATGGGGCTCTGGTCGACCATCATGGTCTCGGTCACGTTCTCCGCGCCGTGCAGGGCGTCGTAGCCGAACAGGCGTCCCCGCCCGCCGCTGATGTCGCCGTTCAGCGCGGGATACAGCAGTTCGTTCACGAGCGTGCTCTTGCCCGAACCGCTCACGCCGGTCACGCACAGGAACAGACCGAGCGGGAAGTGCACGTCGAGTTCCCGAAGATTGTGTTTGCGCACCCGCAGCAGCGTAAGGCGACGGCGCCCCGGCGTACGTCGGCCGGAGACCAACGGGACGTCGCGCTCGCCGACGAGGTACTGGCACGTGAGCGATGCCTCGGCGAACGAGTCCCCGGAACGCGGAGGCGGTCCGGCGTGGAGCAGTTCTCCGCCTCGCGCTCCCGCACCGGGACCCAGGTCCACGAGATGGTCCGCCGCCGCAACGATGTCGCGGTCGTGCTCCACCACCACCACCGTGTTCCCCAGATCGGCCAGCTCACGTAGGCTGCGCAGCAGACGTTCGGTGTCCCGCGGATGCAGGCCGATGCTCGGTTCGTCGAGGACGTACAGCGTCTCGACCAGTCGCCCCCCGAGCGCGTTGCTCAGGTGGATCCGCTGCATCTCGCCGCCGCTCAGCGTGCGGCTGGCGCGGTCGAGCGCGAGGTATCCGAGGCCGATCTCCACGAGGAAGCGCACGCGTACGCGCAGCTCCTCGAGCACGTCGCCGGCCATTCGCTGTTCGTGTTCCGTCAGTTCGAGATCGCTGAGGTACTCGTGCAGGGCCACGAGATTCATGCCACCGAGTTCGGAGATCGACCGGCCGGGTTCGGGACCCACGCGCACGGCGCGGGCCTCGCGACGCAGACGCGCGCCACCGCAGGAACGACACGTCGAACGTCCCAGGTAGCGCCGCACGAAGAATCGGTGCGCTTCCTTCTTCGGGTGTTCGCGCAGGTCGGTCAGCCACGGAAGGATACCGACGTAATCTCGTTCCTGGGCCTCGAGCACGGCCTTCTTCTGCCGGTCGGTCAGCTTGCGGAAGGGCGTGTCGACCGGAATGCGTTTGCGCTTGCAGAAGGCGACCAGTCGTCTCATCTCTTCGCGCCACGCGTCGCTCGACCACGGCTTGATCGCGCCGGCGGCGATGGTCTTGTCGAGGTCGGGAACGATCCGGCGCTCGTCGAACTCCAGTCGCTCGCCGAATCCGTTGCAGGCGTCACAGGCACCCTGCGGACTGTTGAAACTGAACAATTGCGGCGTGGGCTTCTCGTACACGGCACCGGTCGACGCGCACTGGTAACGATCGGACAGATCGAAGCGCTCGTCGCGGTCCAGTGCCACCACGGCGGCATCACCCTCGCCCGCCTGCAGCGCGGCCTCCACCGCCTCGGCCAGACGCAGACGCGCGTCTTCGCGCAGGCGGATCCGATCGGCGATCACCTCGATGCGATCGCCCGCCTTCGGCGGAGAGTCCCACGGCTCCTCGAGCGAACGCACCTCGCCGTCGTGCCAGGCGCGCAGGTAGCCCTGGGCGACCAGCCGTTCGGCCAGATCCCCGAAGGGAAGCGTCTCGGTCGGCGCGGTCGGGAACACCACGAGCAGACGCGTGCCCTCGTCGAAGGTGGAGAAGGCGCGATCGACCACGCGGTCGGGTGTGTCGGGTTCCACGCGCTCGCCGGTCTCGAGATCGCGCACCACCCCCACCCGCGAGAACAACAGCCGCATGTAGTCGTAGACCTCGGTCGCCGTGCCCACGGTACTTCGACTGCTCTTGATCGAGTTGCGCTGCCGAATGGCGATCGCGGGCTGGATCCCGAGAATGGCGTCGACGTCGGGACGTTCGAGCCGCTCGAGGAACTGCCGCGCGTACGTGGACAGGCTCTCGACATAGGCGCGCTGGCCCTCGGCGTAGAGCGTGTCGAAGGCGAGCGATGACTTGCCCGATCCCGACACGCCGCTGACCACCGTGAAGCGGCCCTTGGGCACGTCGAGGTCCACACCGCACAGGTTGTGTTGGCGGGCCCCACGGATGGTGATAGCCTGCCCGCTCGTCCGCGTTGCTCCGTCCGGCGACGTCGTCATCTTCTGCTCTCTGGGTGCGTGCACGCCCCGGACCCCGGTCCGAGGGGATTGCCGAGAGTAGCCCCGCGCGTCGGGCAGGTCAAACCGGCGCTTCCCGATCGCCTCCTGCCCCGGGAGCTCCCATGGACTTCCCGCACCTCGATCGGCTGCTCGACGTGCTTCGCCACCTGCGTGGGCCCGAGGGCTGCACCTGGGACCAGTCGCAGGACCTGGCCTCGGCCGCGCGCTTCCTGAGCGACGAGGTCTTCGAGTACCTCGACGCCGCGCGCCGTGGCGACCCCGAGGCCGCGACCGCCGAACTGGCCGACCTGCTGTACATGGTCGCCTACAACGGGTTGATCCTCAGCGAGACCACCGGCGTCGAGTTCGACGAACTCGCGCGTCGAGGTGCCGACAAGCTGGTCCGCCGCAAGCCACACGTCTTCGAAGAGGACCCCGAGGCTCGTGAGCGCTGGGCCGGTCTGTCGCACGAGGAGATCTGGCGGAGGACGAAGGCCACCGAAGACGGCGACGACGACGCCCCGCCCCCGACGCTGCTCAAGGACCTGCACCCGTCCGTCTCGCCCCTGCGCCAGGCCCACCGGCACGGCAGCGATGCCGCGCGCGGAGGCTTCGACTGGGACAGTCCGAATCCGGTGATCGCCAAACTGCACGAGGAACTCGACGAGCTGGCCGAGGCCCGCCGCGCCGACGACGCCGATGCCATCGAGGACGAGATGGGCGACCTGCTCTTCGCCGCCGTGCAGCTCGCACGCAAGCTCGACGTGGATCCCGACGCCGCCCTGCAACGCACGAACGCCAAGTTCGCGCGCCGTTTCCGCGCGATCGAAGCTCGGCACGGGCACGACCCGGAGCGACTGCGCGCGCTGGGGATCACCGGCCTGTGGCGCGCCTGGGCCCGGGCGAAGGCAGCCGAGCGCGCTGACGAACCGCTCGCCCCACCCCGCGAGGACGATCAGCGCGACGACGACGAGGGCTCGTCCGGACAGCCGTCCTCGTCGCGATCCCCGTCGTAGTCCTCCGGCTCGTTCGGGCAATCGTCGTCGACATCGGCGATCCCATCGAGATCGTTGTCCTCGTCGGGACACCCGTCGCCGTCCTCGAAGCCATCGAGATCCTCGGCCGCGTCGGGACAGGCATCTTCGACGTCGAGGATGCCGTCGCCGTCGCGATCGACGACCACGTCGGGGCAACCGTCGTCGTCGCGATCGCCGTCGAAGTCCTCCGGCTGGTTCGGGCAGGCGTCCTCGTCGTCGCGGATCCCGTCGAGGTCGTTGTCGAACTCGGGGCGGCCGTCCTGATCGGCGAAGCCGTCGAAGTCCTCGGGCAGGTTGGGCGCGAGGTCGTCGACGTCGGGGATGCCGTCGCCGTCGTTGTCGGGATCGGGGCAGCCGTCGTCGTCGAGGTAGCCGTCGACGTCCTCCGGCTCGTCGGGACAGAGGTCCTCGTCGTCGGGGACCATGTCGTCGTCGCGGTCGCGGCCGCCGAGGAAGATCGGCATGCTCACGCCGACCTCGAATCGCCAATCGGGCAGGCGCGGCTCGTAGTCGGTCTCCTCACGGTCGGCGAAGACCCCGATCGACCACGCTGCGGTGAGCGCCGGACCGCCCTCGGTGCCCAGGTGGAACCCGGGCGTGACCCAGGTCGAGTTCTCCTCGAACTCGACGTCGTCGGACCACGCGAGCCAGTCGCTCGAGACCTCGAGGAACAGGTGCCCCCAGCGCTGACGGAACTCCAGGGCGGTGCGCAGCAGGACCATGTCGTTGTTCCGCGCATCCTGGCCCCGTACGGCGGGGTAGCTCGGGAAGAACAGACCTTCGTCGAAGGGAGACGAGAAACCACCGTCGGTGACGTAGTAGTCGGCGTAGCCCTCGCGTTCGTTCTTGTTCTGCCGGAAGCCGACGTTCAGGTGCCAGCGCAGCTCGGGCGCGAGGCCGTCGCGGAAGAAGCGGGCGGTGGTGATCAGTCCGCCCTCGGCCTCGAGCTTCCCGGTGCTCAACCCGTTGCTCGAGTCCCCGGTCGGGAGACGGAACTTCGACCACACGCCGAAGCGCAGCCGGTCGAAGTCCAACAGGCGAGCCACGCCGGCGATCTCGGCATCGCCGAGGCCGCTGACCGACTCCCCAGCCTCGACCGACACGAAGCGGTAGGGCAGCGAGCCGCCCAGGACGATGCGGTCGGACGCGCGGACCTGCAATTGGAACCGCAGTGCCCGTGAGGTGAGTTCGGGAAGATCGAGATCGACCTCGATCCCGTGTTCCGGATCGAAGGTCCCGGTGTCGCCCTGCAGGCCCAGGCGGAGGGGTGGCCCGCCGTCCGCGGGCAGGACGACGGTCGAGGCCAGGCCGGGCAGCCCGATGCGGTTCGGGCCGGTCTCGGTCTCGGCGGCAGCACTGCCGGCGCCGAGACCGAGGAAAACGAGGACGAGCGCGAGGACACGCGCTCGTCGATCGGATCGGAACACGGGTGCGGTCCTCCCGCAGGGGGCGAGACCGCCGCCACCGCTAATGGGGGCGATCTCCGTTCGTCTGGCCGTTCAGCCAACCGTTCGTCTGCCCGCCGGGCTCGGTACGCCGGTAGGCGGAGAACTGGAACAGCGCGGCGTCGTCGCTGCCACAGTTCACGAAGCGGTACGTCGTGCCGCCGCGCAAGTGGATGCTGTCCCCGGGGCCGAGTTCGTGTTCCTCGTCCTCGACCTCGAAGCACACCGAGCCACGCTCGACGAGGTAGACGTCGTCACTGTCCCCGCCCTTGGTGGGGCTGGCCGGTGCGTCGGCACCGAGTTCGATCCGGAAGGCGCTCAGGCGCGATCCCGGGATCCGCGGGGTCAGACCCGCCCAACGTCCCGAACCGTTCTCCTGGACGTGCCAGGTGCGCTCGTAGGGACGCTGGTGGGCGACCTCCTCCAACGGCTCGGTCTCGAGGAAGTACGCGAGGTCGCGCTCGAGTGCGACCGCGATCTTCTGCAGCGCACCGATCGTCGGCGAGGTCTTTCCCCGTTCGATCTCGGAGATGTGCGTGGCCGACACGCTCGCGCGTGCCTCCATGGCCTTCAGGGTGAGTCCCTTGTCCTGGCGACAGGCCTTCAGACGCGCACCGAGAGCTTGATTGTCGATCATCGACGGTCTCCTTGCGTGGGGCCGCACGGCCCTTCCGCGGTTCGCGACGCGGTGCGCCTAGAATCCGAACACGGGGGTCAGGACGAGGACCGCCCGACACGGTTCGGCGAATCGATTGACGATGCGATGGGGCAGGTTGGCCTTGTAGTGCAGGCTGTCGCCCTCGCGCAGCAGGACGGTCCGCTCGCGGACCGTGACCTCGACCGCGCCCTCGAGCACGTAGATGAATTCCTCGCCCGCGTGGCTGCGGACCTGCACTTCGGACTCGACGCGCCCGGGATCCCACACGACGTACGCGGCGCTCAACTGCTGGTCGCGCACGGGTGCGGTCAGGGGCCGGGCCTCCATGTGCGTGTGCTCGTAGCGGATCCGCACACGCTCGCGCTGGCGGGTGACCTGCACGTTCGACAGATCGTCCCTGGCCAGGAAGAGAGCTGGATCCACGTCGAAGGCCTGGGCGATCTTCGCGAGCGCTCCGATCGTCGGCGAGGTCTTGCCACGCTCGATCTCGGACACGTGCGTGGCACTCACGTCGACACGCGATTCGATTTCCTTCAAAGTGAGATTCAGTTTCTGTCGGTACTGCTTGATGCGTAGACCGACCTCTGCGCTGATGGTCATGAATCGCTTCCGTTCGAGGGGGGTTCCGACCGACGGAAGGCCGATGTCCGGATCACCGGGATCCGACTTCCGAGTGTGTCGCGGGGCAAGGCCGGGTGCCCGCGTACGACACCTTCCTACGGGGTCGGCACGATAATGGAATGATTCCCATTTGTACACTTGGTGTCCATCGCCGGATTTGGAAATATTTGTGATGTTGGTCACAGTTTCGGAACGCCAGCGGGACGGTCGTGCTCGTCGAGAATGTCTCCGACCAGGGGCTCGAGCAGATCCTCGAGCGTGACGATTCCCCGCGGAGAGCCGTCTTCGGCCACCACGGCGGCCAGACTGGCTTGGCGTTCGGTCAGCGCGCCGATTCCCTCGTCCAGTCCCATGGATTCGGACAGGCGCACGGCGTCCCGCATCTCGGAGGTCGCAGAGTCTCCGGGATCCAGTCCCTGCAGATCACGGAATAGGAGCAGTCCGAGGACCTCTCCACCCTCTCCCAGCACGGGTAGACGGGAGTGACCGGTCTCGCGGACCCGCGCCATGACGTCGCGGACGGTGGCGCCGGGTCCGACGTGCGAGACCCGCGCGGTGGGCGTGACCACGTCGGCGATCCGGCGGTGGGAGTTGCGGACGAAGGTCTGCAGCAGGCGGTCCTCCTCGGCGCCAAGGTGCTGGTGCTCGCGGCTCATCGCGAACGACCGCAGCAGGCTGTCGCGCGTGAGCACCGACTCCTCGTCGGCCGTGCGCACGCGCAGCAGCCACAGCACCACGCGCGCGGCCGCCACCGCGGCCACCCGCAGGGGCGAGAGCACGACGTCGAAGGCGTGGAAGAGCGGCGCCGACCACACGAGCAGGAGCTCGGGCCGCGCGCGGTAGGCCGTCTTGGGCAGGATCTCGCCGAAGACGATGTTCAGCGCCGCCATGGCCACCGCGGCGACCGTCTCGCCGGCGTCGCCGAACAGCGTCACCGCCACCACCGTCGCCACCGACGTGCCGGCGACGATCGCCACGTTGTTTCCGACCACGGCCGCCACCACCGCGCTCTCGCGATCGCGCGCCATGGCCGCCGCCCGCGTCGCGCCCCGGCGGCCGATCTGCGCCCAGTGCACCAGGCGCACGCGCCGCGCGCTGGTGAAGCCCGTCTCCACCCCTGCGAAGAAGGCGTTGAGCAGGATGCTCAGCCCGACCAGCGCCAGACCGATCACGACGTTCACGACCGCACCTCCCCGCTCGGGGCCGGGCTCAGCAGCACCAGCCGGGCGCGGTTGGGCGAGGCCGACAGCACCTGCACCGACCAACCGCCCCAGGTGATCGTGTCGCCCTTGCGTGGCACGCGGCCGAGTTCGTGCTGCAGGAGCCCCGACAGGGTGACCCAGTCGTGGTCCTCGTGGTCGGGATCGCGCTCCATGCCCAGGGTCTCGACCACGTCCTCGATCTCGAGCGTGGCGTCGCCGCGCCAGCGGCCGTCGCCGAGCGGTTCGAGTTCGCCGCCCAGTTCGTCGCTCTCGTCGCGGATGTCGCCGATCAGCTCCTCGAGCAGGTCCTCGAGCGTGACGATCCCCTCCACGCCCCCGTGCTCGCCCACCACCACGGCCAGGTGGAAGCGTCCGTGCTGGAAGCGCCGGAAGAGCACGGCGGCGGGCAGGGTCTCGGGCTCGAACACCGCCTCGCGCATGAGATCGCCGACGGCGAGTCCGGACGGATCCTGCTCGAGGGTGAGCAGATCCTTCAGGAGCAGCACGCCGACCACGTCGTCGTGTCCCTCGCGGACCACCGGCAGACGGCTGCGTCCGGACTCGTGGAAGACCTCGAGCGCGCGGTCGAGCGTGACCGACTCCGCCACGGTGACCATCTCCACCCGCGGCGTCATGCAGCGGCCGATCGGCACGCCGGTGAAGCGCAGGATGCGCCGCAGCACGCGGCCCTCGAAGCGCGTCAGGTCGCCTTCTTCACGCGCGACGTCGACCAGCGTGCCGAGCTCGTCGCGCGACAGCGGCTCCGGACCGCTGGTGCCGCGGGAGGCCAGTGACGCCAGGGCCTCCAGAGCCTTCTGCACCGGACCGAGCACGAAGCCCAGGGCCGTGAGCACCGGCGCCGCGTTCACGGCCAGGAACCGGCGGCGGCGCAGTCCCAGGGTCTTCGGGACGATCTCGCCGAAGAGCAGCAGCAGGACGGTGGCCACGGGGATCGCCACTGCCAGGCCCGCCGCTCCCACCGCATGGAGCGCGACCGACGTCACGAGCACCGACACCACCGTGTTCACGACCATGTTGGCGAGCAGGATGGTGACGAAGGTCCGCTCGGGACGACGCGCCAGAGCGGCGGCCTGCTTCTCGCGGCGTCCACGACCGGCGAGATCGTCGAGTTCGACGTCGCTCAGGGCGAACAGGGCCGTCTCGCTGCCGCTGAAGAATCCCGACAGGAGCAGCAAGGCGACGAGCAGCAGGGCTTCGAACACGGGACCGCCCGGGCGGTGTGGAGGAGACGGGACACGTTGACACGCCGCGGGGGCGGGTCCACCCTTCGCGGCGCTCGGTGCCGTCGGGCGACGGCGCGCGGGCGAGCAGATCACGATTCCCTGCCACGGACAAGTCCCCGTGCACGCCGCTGCCCCCCATTCAGTGCACCGCACGCTGGTGATCCGCTTCGGTGCACTCGGCGACCTCGTCCTCGCCACCGCCCTGCTGCCCGGCCTGCGCCGGCAGCGGCCGTCGACGCACGTCACCTGGGTCACCAAGGAGATCTGGGCGCCCCTGCTGGCCCACGACCCGCGGATCGACGCACTGGTCACCCTCGGACCGGGCGAATCGCTGCGCTCACTGCCGAGTCGACTGGACGACCACGGCTTCGAGCGCGTGATCGACGCGCACTCCAACCTCCGCAGCCGTCTGCTCACCGCGCAACTGCCGCCCGCGCCGACCGTACGTCTGCACAAGGACACCTTCGCACGCTGGCTGCTCGTGGCCGGCGGACCGCAGTTGGCCTCGCTCGACCGGCGGCTGGTGGATCGCTTCCGCGCGCTGGTGCCCGCGAGCCGCCCCACCGACCGCCCGCGGATCGTGGTGGGAACGCGACCACGTGCGCGTGCGTCGGTAGCCATGGAGGACGACGGACCCTGGCTGGCCGTCGCGCCCGGGGCCAAGCACCCGGCCAAACGCTGGCCGGCCGAACGCTTCGCCTCGGTGGCGCGCGCCCACGCCGACCGTCACGGCGCCCGCGTGCTGGTCCTGGGCGGACCCGACGACCGGGCCGAGATGCGCGTGGTCGAGAGTGCGGTACCCGGCGCGCTCGTGTGGCCCGCCGACGGTCCGCTCGACGAGGTGGCCGCCGCGCTCGAGCGCTGCGACCTGCTGCTGGCCAACGACAGCGGCCTGGTGCACCTGGCCGAGGCCGTGGGCACGCCGGTGGTCGCGGTCTTCGGGCCGACGGTGCGCGCCTGGGGCTACTTCCCGCTCGATCCGCGCAGCCGTGTGGTCGAGAAGGACGTGGCGTGTCGTCCCTGTTCGAAGGCGGGCGAACGGCCGTGCCGTCAGCCCGAGACCTGGTGTCTGACCCGGTCCACCGTGGACGAGGTCACGAGCGTGGTGGAGGACGCATGGAGCGCGAACGCGAGCGACCGTCGCTTCCGGTGATCGCCTGGCTGGCCTACAACGCACTGGTCGTGCCCGTGTTCATCGGCGCGATGCACCTGGGCCGGTTCTTCGACGACAAGATCCGCGAGGGCATGGACGGCCGCCGCCGTCTGTGGAATCGCCTCGACGTGCTGGGCGAACGTCTGCAGGGCTGCGTGTGGGTCCACGCCTCGAGCGCCGGCGAGTACGAGCAGGCGCGGCCGGTGATCCGCGCGCTGCGCGAACGCTTCGACGTGCCCGTGCTGCTCACGGTGTTCAGCCCGTCGGGCCACGCCCACGCCACGCAACACCCCGAGGCCGACGCCGTGGAGTACCTGCCGCTGGACTCCATGCCCGCCGCCGAACGCATGCTCGGCCGCCTGCGTCCACGCGCGCTCGTGTTCGTGCGCTACGACTGCTGGCCCAACCTGGTGTGGTCGGCCGTTCGCCGTGGCGTGCCCACCGTGTTGCTCGGCGGGTCGTTGCACGCGCGCAGCCAGCGTTTGAACTCGGTCGCACGGCCCTTCTTCGAGTCGGTGTACCGGCAGTTCGACGCGATCGGCGCCGTCGACACCAGCCACGCCGCGCGCTTCCGCAGCGCACTGGGCGTCGCCGACGAACGTGTGAGCGTCACCGGCGACACGCGCATCGACCAGGTGAAGCGCCGCTTCGACGACGCGGCCGACGCTCCCGTGGCCCGCGCGCTGCAGGACACCGGATGGCGCTACGTGGTGGTCGGCAGTTCGTGGCCCGCCGACGAAAAGGTGTGGGTGAATCCCGTGCTCGACGGTCTGCGGGCGCGATCGGAGTGGGGACTGGTCGTCGCCCCGCACGAGCCCACGCCCGAACACCTCGAGGCCCTCGAGCGTCGCATCGCCGACGCGGGCCTGGACTCCACGCGCCTGAGCGAGCTGGTCGAACTGCGCAGCGGCGAAGCGCGCGGCACCGAGGTCGACCGCGATCGCTGGCGCGTGATCCTGGTCGACGGGGTGGGTCTGCTGGCGTCGATCTACCGCGCGGGATCGATCGCCTATGTCGGTGGCGGGTTCACCACCGGCGTGCACAACGTCATGGAACCCGCGGTGTGCGGCCTACCCGTGCTGTTCGGCCCGCGCCACACCAACGCCGTCGAGGCCGGGCTGTTGATCGAACGCGGCGGCGGTCGTGCCGTCGAGGACATCGCCGCCTTCCGCCGCGAGCTGGCCGGTCTGTTCGACGACGACGAGCACCGCCAGCGCGCCGGGACCCAGGCCGCGCGTCTGGTCGAGGACCAGGCGGGAGCGACCGAGCGCAGCGTCGAGCTGCTCGCACCCTATTTGTCGCGGTAGGGAATCGGATCGAACACGCCCGCCCGTTCGAAGCCGCGCAGACGCAGGCGGCAGCTCTCGCACGTGCCGCAGGCGACGTCGCTCTCGGTGTAGCACGACCACGTCAGGTGCAGCGGCGCGTCGAGTTCGGTTCCGCGGCGCACGATGCCCGCCTTGTCGCGGTGCAGGACCGGCGTCTCGATGCGGATGCGCGTGTCGGGCCGCGTGCCCGCGTCGACGGCGCGCGCGAAGGCCTCGAAGAACTCCTGCCGGCAGTCGGGGTAGCCAGAGCTGTCCTCCTCGACCGCGCCCACGTACACCGCGGTGGCGCCGAGCGCCTCGGCCCACGCGCAGGCCACCGACAGGATCTGCCCGTTGCGGAAGGGGACGTACGTGATGGGGATGGCATCGCCCGGGTCGGTGGGTGGGGTCGCAGCGTCGGACTCGGTGGTCGGGACCGCTGCGTCCGTGGTGGGCATCGCTGCGCGCGGGTCCGTGGTCGGCACCTCGAGCGACGTGTCCGTGAGCGCCGAACCGCCGATCGCGCGCAGCGCGGGCTGTTCCACCGCCAGTCGTTCGCGCACGCCGGCGTGATCGCAGATCGCGTCGAAGGCCTCGCGTTCCCGCGCCGAGGTGCGCTGTCCGTAGGTGAAGTGCAGCGCCGCGACTGCACCTTCGCGCGCGAGCGCTTCGTACAGCGTGACGCAGGAGTCGAGTCCACCGCTCAGGCACACCACGGCGTTCACCTCGGCGCTCATACCCCGCGTTCCACGCCCGGCCAGAGGATCTTGTGTTCCTGCAACTGCAGCGTGGCCGGCAGGCCGTCGTCGAGCATCCACGCCGCGAGTTCGGCCGGATCGAGATCGCCCCACACCGGACTCAGCAGGACGACGGCGACCCGTTCGGCCAACCGGAGTTCGGCGATCCGTCCCTTCGCCCATTCGTAGTCGTCGCGGTCCGCCACGACGATCTTGACTTCGTCGGTCGGCCGCAGCGCGTCGAAGGTCTCGGTGTGGTTGCGCGCGACCTCGCCGCTCCCCGGGCCTTTCAGATCGAGGATGCGCACCACCCGTTGGTCGACCCCGCGCGCGTCGAGCGCGCCGCTCGTCTCGAGCACCACCTCGAAGCCCTCGTCGCACAGTCGGGTCATGAGATCGTGCACCGATTCCTGCGCCAGCGGCTCGCCGCCGGTGACGCACACCAGCGGTGTCGGATGCGCGCGCACCTCGTCGAGCACCGCGTCGACCGAGCGCTCCGTCCCCGCCCCGAAGGCGTAGGCCGTGTCGCACCACACGCACCGCAATGGACACCCCGCCAGGCGCACGAACGTGCACGGCCGCCCGCGGCGTGTTCCCTCGCCCTGGATGCTGTAGAAGATCTCTTCGATGCGCATGGCGTGGGGAGGATAGGGCGGGGGCGGGGATGGGGCCACTGGGAGTGTGTCTTGGTCGGCTTCCGCGGCGGAAGTGAGGCGCGGGGTGACAGGTGGGGACGTTCCGCGGTGGAATCGCGGGCTTCCACGGCGGAAGCGGAGGCGTCACTTCCCGTCGAGCAGCCGCGGAAGCACGCCACCCGGGCGCCCGAAGTGCGGGACGGTCTCGCCGTCCGGCCCCGGCTGCACGAACCGACGGGTCTGCGGATCGAAGTACAGGCAACCCGCCTCCTGCGGTGGTCGGGATCGCACGAAGTCCTCCGCCTCGTCCAGTGCCTGCAACCACGAGGACTTCAGTCGGCGCAGATCGATCGGCTCCAACAGGTGCAGCCGGGCCAGGTCCTCTTCGCGCACCCTGCCCCGGCGACGGAGGAGTTCGAGGAGCGACAGCGGTGAGAATCCAGGGTCCTTCCCCGAGGCGGCCCAGACGAGTGCGCCCAGCGGGAGTTCGGACTCGTGAAGGTGCATCACGTCGAGAAGGTCGCGAGGTTCGTCGCGACCGGCGAGAGCCAGCACCTTGTTCGTGGCCACGTCGACCGGATGGAGCTGGTACCCGAAATCCGCGCTGTGGATCACCGGCATGAAGCGCCACGACGAATCGTGCGACCACTCGATCTTGGTCGTGTCGTCAGCTCGACGCACGATCGCGCGCACGTAGCCGGGCTGGCTGATCTCTTCCTCGACGCTGCAACCGGCTTCGACGAGCGTCGTACGATCCGCGGCGAAGGCAGAGGCGACGCGCTCCTCGCTGTCGTGGAAGAAGTCGAGGTCATGACTGTACCGCAGAGTGTTTGGCGAAGAGAGGAGCGCGGCCCCTCCGGCAAGGTGGCTGTCCTCGCTCCGATTCCCGGCGAGCAGACGCCCGAGCCAGGTCTGGAACGCGGTCAACGGCACAGTCTCGCCCCCACCGCCCAGGCCTCGTCGCCACCGTTGCGCATGAGTTGCTCCGCGACCCAGGGCACGTCGTCGACGCCGATCACGAGATCCGGCGGATATGACCAGAAACACTGGGCGTGGAAGCGTCGGTAGGCCCGGCGTGCCTCACGGACACGGACCATGCGACGGGCCTCGTCCGGACTCAGGGTCCGCCGACTCTTCCGACCGCCGCGGCGGCCGATCTCGGCGAGGTAGGATCGGAGGGTCGAATTCATGGCATGATCATAAGCTGCTTATGATGATTTCGCCAGTCGTCGTTGCTGCTGGGACCGTGACTCCCCCGCGACGGAGGCCGGCGCTTCCGCCGCGGAAGTGGCAGCCGTGAGTGACGGTTTGGGATGTTCCGCGGCGGAAACGGGGACCGGCTCGCAAGCGACCCGCGCGATCCGCACGTCCCGACACCCGCCTCGTCCCGACACCCGCCCCTTGCGATCCATACCCCCTCTAGGTATCCTGGATACCCCTCGGGGTATCGGAGAGGCCACCATGCTCGACGACACGACGAAGAAGAAGGTCCGGGCCCGGCTGCGGCGGGTCGAAGGTCAGCTGGCCGCGCTGCGGCGGATGGTCGACGAGGACGCCTACTGCGTCGATCTGCTCATGCAGATCTCGGCGGCGCAGGGCGCGCTCGGCGCGACCGGACAGGTGATCCTGGGCAAGCACATCGAGACCTGCGTGAGCGACGCCTTCGAACACGGCGACGACGACGACCGCCAGGAGAAGGTCGACGAACTCATGGACGTGTTCGCACGCTACAGCCGGATCGGAGCCCGATGATGTTCGAAGCACTCTGGCAGATCACCCTGGAACTCGCCCCGTGGCTGCTGCTGGGCATGGCGATCGCCGGCCTGCTGCACGGCCTGTTGCCGCCGGACTTCGTCGGACGCCACCTGCGCGGACGCGCCGGCGTGGCCAAGGCCGTGGTGCTGGGCGTGCCGCTGCCGCTGTGCTCGTGCGGTGTGATTCCCACGGGCCTCGGCCTGAAGAAGGACGGCGCGAGCAACGGTGCGTCGGTGGGCTTCCTGATCAGCACGCCGCAGACGGGTGTGGACTCGATCCTGGTGAGCGCGTCGTTCCTGGGCTGGCCCTTCGCGATCTTCAAGGTCGTCGCGGCCGCGGTCACCGGCCTGGTGGGCGGATGGGTCGCCGATCGTTCGACTCCTGCCGCGGCCGCCGACGCCACGGGTGCCGCGTGTTCGACCGGCGGAGGATCGCGCGGACCGCGCGCGATGGTCGACCACGCGCTCGACATCCTGCGCTCGATCTGGCACTGGCTCGCCTTCGGCATCGTCGCCTCGGCGTTGATCACCAGCTTCGTCCCCGACGACTTCTTCGCCGGACTGGCCGAGGCCGGTGCCGTGGTGCCGATCCTCGCCGCGCTCGCCGTGTCGCTGCCGCTGTACGTGTGCGCCACCGCGTCGGTGCCCATCGCCGCCGCGCTCGTCGCCAGCGGCATGCCCACGGGCGCGGCGCTCGTGTTCCTCATGGCCGGACCCGCGACCAACGTCGCCACCATCGGTGCCGTCTACCGCGGGCTCGGGCTGCGTTCGCTCACCGCCTACCTGGTGACGATCATCGGGGGCAGCATCGGCGCGGGACTGCTCTTCGAGTCGCTCGTCACGTCGAGCGTCGAAGGGCCACTGCACATGCACGAGCACACGGCCTGGTGGAGCGTCGCGAGCGCGGTGCTGTTGCTCGGGCTGATGGCCTGGTTCGCCTTCGACGACCTGCGGCGCCGCCTCGGGGGATTCTTCGCGAAGCCACAGGACGAGGCCGACGGCGCATCGGTCGAGGTTCCGGTCGAGGGCATGACCTGCAACAACTGCGTGGCCAACCTCGAGCGGGCACTGCGCCGCACCGAGGGAGTGACCGGCGTGAACGTCGAGCTCGAGCCCGGCCGGGCGGTGGTGCAGGGTGCGGTGGATCGTGCCGCCGTGGCACGCGCGGTGGCCGATGCGGGGTTCACGGTTCCGGGGCCGGCCTAGGGGTTCCCGCTCACGATCGCTTCCACCTCGATCCTCGGGATCCCTGCATCACTCCCGGGCATTCTCGCGCCGATGGCGCCCACTGGGAGGATCAGCCGGGAGAGCCCACGCGCACGGACCGGGCACCACCGTCGCCGGATCTGCACTATCTTCGTCGGGTCTGTCACCATGGAGCCCCCCGTCGACGTATCCCTCTCCGAGCCGGCCGCGCGGCGGACGGTTTCGCGACCGCCGAAACGCGGCGAGGGCCACCGAGAGAGCGAGCGAACCGTGAATCCGCGACGCACTTCGCGCGACATCCGACACCGGGTCCTGTTGTCTCGTGCTCGCGCGGGTCACGAACAGTCGTTCCGTGCGCTCTTCCGGGCGCTCTATGCCCCGGCGTACGGTTACGTCCGCCGACGCATCGACGACGAGGGCGATGCCGAGGACGTCACCGCACGGGTGTTCCATCGGTTTCTCGAACAACTCGATCGCTTCGATCCGGAGAAGGGGAGTGTCTGGACCTGGATCATGACGCTCGCCCGTCACGCGGTCATCGACCACTGGCGCGCGCGGCGATTCGAGACGGAGTCCATCGAACCCCTGATCGATGTCCTGGCCTGCGGTGCCGACACGCCGCTGGAGCGACTGGTTCGAGACGAAGACGACCGACTCCACCACCCCCTGCTCCGCGAGGAATCCGACGACGTCCGGGAGATCCTCGCGCTGCACCTGGTGGAAGGCATGACGTACCGGGAAGTGGCCGGGGTCGTCGGATCGAGTGAGGCCGCGGTCAAGCAGAAGTCCTCGCGCGCGCTGCGGCGGCTACGCTCGAAGCAGGCCACGCTCCGACGCGAGAAGCCGGACGAGATCGCCCCCGAGGGCACCACCTGAGCGGTCCACGCCCTCGGACGCGGTTCCGTTCCACCAGGGAGGTCACGAGTCATGGATCAGCGTCATTCGCATCGCGATCGACTCGAAACGGAACTCGTCGACCGTTATCGAATCCAGCGGGCACACGCGAGCCCGGGCACGCTCATGGGAATGCCGGTCCGGACACTTCGTCGGGCCACGCTCGGACTCGTCCTCGTGATCGGCGCGGTGGCGTGCACGACGCCGACGACGACCGACATGGAAGTGGGCACGCAGCTCGACTTCACGATTCCGGCCGGGAGCGACGAGGCCGCGGTATCGACCGTGATGGACGACCTCGACGCGATCATCGGCGACGCCAGCGCGCGCGCCCACGCGGACGATGTCGCGGTGATCCTGCGGTCACTCGGCAACGGGACGCACGAGGTGCGCCTGACGCTCTGGGGTGATCGCGTCGACACCGA
>DATFKK010000055.1 GCA_035268685.1 Candidatus Krumholzibacteriia bacterium
CCCCGCGACGTGATCTTCTTGCGCGAAGGGAAACGCTTCGAGGATCTGCCCGAAGGGGCGCTCGTGGCCACCGGCTCGTTGCGCCGCCGGGCACAGATGCGCGTGGCGCGGCCGGACCTGCAGATGGTCGCCCTGCGCGGAAATCTGAACACACGGTGGCGCAAGTTCACCGAGGGGCAGTTCGACGCCATGGTCTTGGCCGCGGCCGGTGTGTTGCGCCTGGGATGGGCCGATCGCATCACGGCCTACATGCCCACGGATCTGTTGTTGCCCGCCGTGGCGCAGGGGATCGTCGGTGTCCAGGGCGTAGAGGGTAGCGGTGCCAGCGAACTGGCGCGCGCGATCACCCACACGGAGACCCACGCCCGGGCGCGGTCGGAGCGATCCCTGCTCGCGGCCGTGGCCGGGGGATGTGTGGTGCCCCTCGCCGGCTTCTCGGAACTCGACGGCGACCAGCTCACCCTGCGAGCCCGTCTCGCGCATCCCGAAGAGGGTCCTCTGCTGACGGCCGAAGCCACCGGTGCGATCACCGAGGCCGAGGCGATCGGACGTCGCGTCGGCGAGGAACTCCTGGCCCAGGGTGGGGCCGAGATCGTCGCGGCGGCCAAGGCGCTGGCCCGCGAGGGCTGATCGCGGCCGTTCCCGGACCACGACTGACCGATCTCTTCATGGGTCGACGGCATCACTCCGGCCGTCCGGCTGCACGAAGTCACGATACGCCAGTCACTTGCGAGTGCCGATGCGAACGGCAACGTCCTTGCTGAAGGATCGGGCCGTCCCGTCCCCGGCTCGCGAGGGGACACCGTGATTTCCGTGCACCGGGTCTGGAGGCGAGCGCCCGATGAGACCGCAACGAATCCAGTGGTTGTCCTTCCTTCTCGTGCCCTTGCTGGTCGTCGCGTGTTCCGACGACGACGACGGCAATGGACCGGCCGGTCCCACGACGCCGACCGACACCGTGGCCCCCGTGGTGGTGTCGATCGATCCCGGACCCGATGACGTCGGGATCGGGTTGCAGCAGGCGATCGTGGTGACCTTCAGCGAGGCGATGGATCCCGAAACCGTCGAGGGTCAGGTCACGTTGTCCTCCGGGACGGTGACTGCGTCCGTGTGGAACGACGCGAGCACTCTCGAGATCGAGCACGATGGTTGGAACGAAGGGGAACGGGTGGAGGTCGCGCTCGGGACGGGCCTGACCGACGCCGCAGGGAACGCTCTCGCCCAGGAGTTCGGAGCCGGGTTCTGGACGCAGACCTCGGCCGCGAAAGTTCTGAGCACCGTGCCCGCCGACGGGGCGACCGGAGTGGCCCGCAACACCACCGTGCGCATGATGTTCAGCCATCCCATGATCGTGAGCAGCGTGGAGTCGGCGATCACCGTCGACGTCGGGGCCGGAAACACCGCGCCGGGCTTCACCGTGACGCGGGGTGCCGAGGACTGGCTGGTGGTGGCCTTCGACGCGGAGCTTCCCGCCGATCAGGCCGTGACGATCACCGTGGCGTCGAGCGCGCAGTCGGCCGATCCCGTCCCGACGGGCGAGCCCGCGATCTTCTCGTTCACGACCGGAGCCGGCCTCGACACGACGCCGCCCGAGCTGTTGTCCGTCACACCCGCTCTGACCGGCGCGATCCCGTCGTCGACGCCGTCGCTGGTCTTCCGGTTCAGCGAACCCGTCGATCCGAACAGCTTCCAACCCTCGCGCCTGGGTGCGCAGTTCATGCTGCTGATCGAGGGCTTCCAGATCTCCCCCGTCTGGTCGGACGACGACACCGTGCTCACCCTGCCGTTGCCGGCACCGCTGCCGAGTGGACTGCCGATCGTGGCCGACTTCGGCGGCTTCACCGACACCGCGGGCAACGTCGCGCGGGGAACGGTCGAGATCGATCTGCGGGTCGACGGGGATGCCATCGCCTGGCCCTTCATCGACGGGATGGTCACGACGATCCACGGCGAGGAACACGCGGCCGGCACCACCGATGGATTCCTCCACGAATGGATGGAGATCCGACGGACCGAGGCGCTGGCGGACGGTCGCTTCCGCGTGATCGGCTACCCCGACCAGACCTTCCAGCAGCCGGACGACTACGAGATCTTCCGTCCCACGACGTCGGGCATCGAGTTCGTCGGCTTCGGGTCGGAGGACCCCGAGGACCTGCACGCGGTGACCTTCGACACTCCCGTGCAATACCTGAGTCTGCCGCTGGCCGTCGGCACCTGGTCGGGACAGACCACGGCCACATTCGAGGGCGAGACGGTCACGATCTCCTACTCGGTCGAGGTGATCGAACAGGTGACGCTGGAGGCACGACTGGGCGAGTCCTTCGAGGGATCCTCGCCCCCGCTGGTCTCGAAGGCGGACGACGGTGAACCTGTCCTCGAGTGGATCGACGCGTGGCGGACCGAATTGAGCTACGAGATGTCGATCGGGGGCACGCCTCTCGAGTCAGGAACCGACGAGATCCACTACGCCCCTGTGATCGGGCCGGTGCGGTGGGTGTCGCAGGGTACCGACCACACGGAGGACGAGTCCTGGTCCTCGATCCAGGACGTGGTCGGTGTGGACATGGACTGGTAGTGTGTGCTGGAGCACCGACGACGGCGGCCCGCTCCGGGAAGGGGCGGGCCGCCGTTCGTGGAGTCGGGGTGGGTCGGGTCTAGTCGTCCTCCACCGAGTTCGCCTTCGCCAGAAGGTACAGAGCCACGGCTTCGAGCGTGGAGTGCACACCCATCTTGCCGAGGATGTGCTGCACGTGGTTGCGCACGGTGTAGTAGCTCACGTTCAGCTTCTCGGAGATGGCGTAGAGGTTCTGGTCCTTCGACAGCAGATCGAGGACCTCGCGTTCGCGCTTGCTCAGGCGGCTCTTCTCGAGATCGAATTCACGTTCGTTGTTGAGCGGAGTGCGGGCGGCGATGCGATCGAGGTAGCTCTCGATCAGGTGCTGCTTGTCCACGTTGAACGCGCAGTGCGCCAGGCACGTGCCACCGGTCTTCTCGTCCTCGAACGGGATCACCAGCAACTGGACCCAGTGCTCGCCGTCACCGCCCTCGACACGAATCGTGTAGGGCTCGATCTCCTCGTCCGCGTCGACCATGCGGTCGACCGGACAGTGTTCCGAGCACCAGGGTTGGCCGTCGGCGTCCACGCCCCCCACGACCTCGTGGCAGGGCTTGCCGATCATGTTCGGAATCGTGGTCCCGAGCATGGTCTCGGCGCGCTCGTTGGCGAAGAGGATCCGGCCGTCGGGGCCGGACACCCAGGTCGCCACCCCGAGGCGGTGGATCCAATCGGGAAGGGCGTCGGCGGACAGCTGTTGGTCGTTCATGATACGTCCTCCGTATCCCTCAGTGGCCGGTGTGCGCCATTTCGTCGCGGGCGACGCGTGCGAAACGCGCCGTGAAATGGCGCAGGAAGGGAGCCTGCTCGAGAATCCGCATGCCGCGGAGCTCGTTCTTGCGTTCGTTGACCTTCAAGATGGCCTCGACGACGTAGTCGACGTGGCTCTGCGTGTACACGCGCCGCGGAATCGCGAGGCGCACGAGCTCCATCGCCGCCGGAGTCTCCTCGCCGGTCTGCGGGTCGACCTGGCCGAACATGACCGAGCCGATCTCGACGGCGCGGATGCCGGCCTCGAGGTACAGTTCGGCCACGAGTGCCTGGCCCGGGTACTGGGAGACGGGAATGTGCGGAAGCATGGCCTTGGCATCGATGTAGATCGCGTGTCCGCCGGGCGGCTCCACGATCGGCACCCCGGCCAGGGAGATCCGTTCACCCAGGTACCGGGTCGCTGCGATGCGGTAGCGGAGGTAGTCGTCGTGGAGGACCTCGTGCAGGCCCACCGCGATCGCCTCGAGATCACGTCCGGCCAGTCCTCCGTAGGTCGGAAATCCCTCGGTCAGGATCAACAGGTCGCGTTCCTGCTGGGCCAGGTCGTCGTCGTTCGTGCAGAGGAAGCCGCCGATGTTGGCCAGACCGTCCTTCTTGGCCGACATGGTGCATCCGTCGGCGTAGCTGAAGAGCTCGCGGCAGATGTCCTTGATCGACCGGTTGGCGTAGCCCTCTTCGCGGACCTTGACGAAGTATGCGTTCTCGGCGAAGCGGCAGGCGTCGATGTACAGCGGGATTCCGTACTGCTGGGCGATCGCCTTCACCTCGCGCACGTTGCGCATGGACACCGGCTGCCCCCCGCCGGAGTTGTTCGTGATGGTCAGCATGATCAGCGGGATCCGGTCGGCTCCTTCGTTGGCGATCAGTTCGCGCAGCGCACGGATGTCCATGTTCCCCTTGAAGGGGTGGTACTTCGACGGCGTGTGCGCTTCCGGGACCACGAGATCGACGGCCCGCGCTCCGGTGTACTCGATGTTCGCCCGCGTGGTGTCGAAGTGCGTGTTGTTCGGGACGACGTCGCCCTTCTTGCAGAGCGTCGAGAACAGGATCCGCTCCGCGGCGCGGCCCTGGTGGGTGGGAATCACGTTCTCGAAGCCGAAGATGTCCTGGACCGCGTCGCGGAAGCGGTCGAAGGAGCGGCTGCACGCGTAGGCCTCGTCGCCCCGCATGATCGCCGCCCATTGCTCTGCGCTCATGGCCGAGGTTCCGCTGTCGGTCAGCAGGTCGATGAGCACGTCGTCGGCGTGGACCAGGAACAGGTTGAAGCCGGCATCGCGCAGGATGCGTTCACGTTGGCCGAGGGTCGTCATGCGGATGGGCTCGACGACCTTGACCTTGAAGGGTTCGATGATGGTCTTCACGGGCGCATGCTCCGAGGTGCTGCTGGACGCGCCGCTGCCGGCCGGGAACGGGGCCAGAACGGACGGATCGCCGAGGGATGGATTCCGGCGACACTGCCACGTTCAGACACCGGCAGACGCGTTCCCATATAGAAGATGAGACCTGGCCGCGATGGGGCCGTTGCATCACATATTTGCCACGCGACCAGATCACGGAATCAGACTTCGTGGTGGTCGACGAAGACCGAGAGAGCCCGGCTGGCCCGGTCGATCTTCCGGTACACGGGCACGCCCCCCCGTTCGAGCATGAGCACGGCCGGATCGTACAGGCGCCCCGAGTCGATCGCCGCGACGATCGGTTTGTCGGTCTCGCGGAAGACCCGTACGACCTCCGCGGGCAGGGACTGCATCCCGAAGACGTTCTCCGGATGCGCGCCCTCGGGGTCGGGAGCCAGGATGTCGAGCGTGGGGGCCGCCGGAATCGCCGATACCACGATCACGTCGACCTCCTCGGCGGCGGCCATGACCTCGACGGCCTTCACGAAGTGCTCGGTGTCGGTCATCGGTGTGCAGTCGATCGGGTTGCCGCAGTGGGCGATCACCGGCAACACCTCTTCGAGTGCACGGCGTGTGCTCTCGGAGAACGTCGCCATCTCGAGTCCGTAGAGGTGATCGCTCACGGCGCCGGCCTCGAAGCCCGCGTTCGTGATCACGCCCAGACGGCGGCCGCGGGGCGTCCGCGCACGGAGCATGGTGAGGATCTTCGTCACGTCCTCGAACATGTTCAGCGTCTCGCACACCACTGCGCCGGCTTCCATCAACAGGCTCCGGGCCACGGCGTAGTCGCCCGCGATCGACGCCGTGTGGCTCGCCGCGGCCTCGGCTCCCGCCTCGGTCTTGCCGGCCTTGTACACGACGACCGACCGACCCTCGTTCCGTGCGCGCCGCACCAACGACAGGAATCGTTCTCCTTCGCCCGGCTGGAAGCCCTCGACGTAGAACACGAAGACCTGGGGCTCGGTCTCGTGTTCGAGGTAGTACTCGAAGAAGTCGCTCGCGGTGAGGTCCATTTCGTTGCCGTAGGAGATCGAGACCCGGGGGAACACGATCCCGTCGAGGTTGCTGGTGAAGCTCACCAGATAGGCGCCGGACTGGCTCACCACGACCAGGTCGTCGCCGGGCGCGTCGTGGAAGGGAAGTTTGTAGGTGGGCAGGAAGAAGGTGTTGTACTCGTGCTTGCTCACGATTCCCAGGCAGTTCCCGCCCACGAGGACCGGCCCGCGGTCCTCGTGCTGTCGCGCGGCAGCGAGTGTCTTCTGCACCTCGACGGCACGACCGCCCTCTCCGGTCTCGGCGAAGCCCCCGGGGATCAGGATGATCGAATGGGCCTTGCCCGTGTCGCAGATCTCCTGGATCGACTGCGGGGCGCGATCGGCGGGAATCGCGATGACGGCCAGATCGACGGTTTCGGGCAGTGCTTCGGTGCTCGAGACACAGGGGACGCCGTCGATCCGGTCGGCTTTCGGGTGGACCGCCCACAGACGGCCGTAGTCGAGTCCGACGGCCTGCTTGAGATTGCGCAGGATGATGCGGCCTGCGTTCATGGCCGAGGCCGATGCTCCGTACACGGCCGCGCTCCGCGGGTGCAGGAGCTGCCCGACCTTTTCGATCGGACGGGCAGGGCGCGCGGCCGTCGCCGGACCCGCCAGACGGATCAGGGCGTCGAGGGCCACGGGTCGGCCGTCGACGGCGACCACCGGATTCAGCTCGATCTCCTCGAACACCGCGTGTCCGTCGTCGTCGGTGCGTTCGATCAGTTCGACGAGTGCCGACAGGGCGCGGGCCAGGGCCTCGCGGCCGAAGGGCGGCTGGTCGAAGAGCCGCGAAGGCTTCAGTGCCTGCGCGCCGAAGTGGGTCGATGCCAGGACCTCGACTCCCCGCTCGGCGTCGAACTCGCCCTTGCCGAGTCCGGCCCCGAGGATCGTGTGCGCATGACCCTCGCTGAGTTCGCCGTACCACTCGGTGAGAACACCACCCGGCCCGACCGCGACCATCGGTCCGAAGGCCGCGTCGACCCGGGCGCTCAGCAGCAGCTCCGTTCCTGGGACGTCGGTCGTGAAGTCGATCTTCTCGGTGATCATCACGCCGCGCAGGTCGG
>DATFKK010000056.1 GCA_035268685.1 Candidatus Krumholzibacteriia bacterium
TCCGCGACGCGGAGGAGATGGCCCAGGTGATCAAGGAGGAGTACCAGGAGCACAGTTTCCTGCGCACGGTGAAGGAGTGGCGGCACACGCCCTGATCGCACGCGCCGAATTGACCCCACCGATCCCAGCCCGTAGAGTCTCGAGCCCTGGTCCCCTCGGAGCCCGCTCTTGATCGGCAAGACTCTCGCCCACTACGAGATCACCGCCCTGCTCGGCAAGGGCGGCATGGGAGAGGTCTACCGCGCACGCGACACGAAGCTCGACCGCGACGTGGCGCTCAAGCTCCTTCCCGCCGAAGTGGCGAGGGATCCCGAACGGACGGCGCGCTTCCAACGCGAGGCGAAGGTCCTCGCGCAGATCAACCATCCGCACGTCGCGCAGATCCACGGCTTCGACGACGAAGGCGACGTCCTCTTCCTCGTCATGGAACTCGTCGAAGGCGTCGACCTCGCGACCCGACTGCGCGGCGGACCGCTTCCGATCGACCAGGCCCTGAACGTCGCGCGCCAGATCGCCCGGGGCCTCGAGGAGGCACACGGCCACGGGATCGTGCACCGCGACCTCAAGCCCGCCAACGTCATCGTCACGCCCGACGGTACGGCGAAGATCCTCGACTTCGGCCTCGCGGTCGCCACCGCGCCGGCCGACGAAGCGGCCGATACGCAGCTCTCACCGACGATCACCGCGGCGCTCACGCGCGCCGGCACATTGCTCGGCACCGCGGCCTACATGAGCCCCGAGCAAGCGGCCGGACACACGTGCGACGCGCGGACCGACGTCTGGGCCTGGGGCGTGATCCTCTTCGAGATGCTGACGGGCACGCGGCTCTTCGGCGAGGACTCCCCGAGCGAGACCCTGGCCGCCGTGATCCGCGCCGAACCGGACTGGGACGCGCTGCCGGCGGAGACTCCGTCCACGGTGCGCCGTGTGCTCGTCGGGTGTCTGCGCAAGAAACCGCACGATCGATGGCACGCCATCGCCGACGTGCGCCTGATGCTCGACGGGGGCGACGACGCCGAGGACGTTCCCATGGCGATCACGAGTCGATGGCGTCCGAGCCCGGCCTGGGTGCTGATCGCCGTCCTCGGACTCGCGATCGGTTGGTTGCTCCCGCGGGGCACGGCGATCGAAGCCACCGAAGTCGACGACGCGATCGTTCGCAGCGCGATCGCGTTGCCCCAGGACACCCAACTCGCCGGTTGGGCATCGCCAGCGGTCGCCCTGTCCCCCGACGGACGTCGCATCGCCTTCGTCGCGATGATCGACGATCACAAGCGTCTGTTCCTGCGCGACCTCGGCAGCGAGACGGCCCTCGAGGTCCCCGACAGCGACGGTGCCGAGGGACCCTTCTTCTCGCCCGACGGGCGCTGGCTCGGTTTCGGGGCGGGATCGATCTCCGGTGCATCGCCGGACCCGCGACGGCTGAAGAAGTACGACGTCGAGACCGGCGTGACGACGACGGTGTGCGACCTGGGCGACTACTTCGGCGGAACATGGCGCGACGACGGGACCATCTTCTTCGTGAACCTGCAGCCGCGCGGGCTGTGGCGCGTGTCGGCCGACGGCGGTCGCCCCGTGCGCATCGGCCCCGACGATCCGGAGCGCCGCCAGGCCTTCGCCTGGCCCCAGATGCTCCCCGGAGGACGACGCGCCCTGGCCATCCGCTGGCCCGACCTCGAGGGTGGATCGGTGGGAACGATCGACCTCGAGTCGGGCGAATTCACCGAGCTGGGTGTGTCGGGCACCTTCGCTCGCTGGGCCCCGAGCGGGCATCTGTTCGTCTCCACCCTCGAGCGCCGGGTGATCGCCCATCGATTCGACGTCGTCGCCGCGAGCCTTCGCCCCGGCAACGTCCCCGTGCTCGAGGACGTGACCGAAGGAGGCAACGGCGCGTCCGTGTTCGCCGTCTCGTCGTCCGGAGATCTCGTCTACACGACAGGATCCGTCGACGGTGCTCGTAAGGACCTGGCGCGCCTCTTCTGGATCGACGAGAGCGGCACCGCCGAGCGCTTCGACCTCGAGCCCGACTTCATCAGCGACATCGACGTCTCGCCCGACGGGTCGCGCCTCGCGGTCTGCATCGGCAATCGCGAGCTCTGGATCCACGACCTCCGCCGCGGCACGAGGCTGCGCCTGCCCCCGGGGGAGATGATCACCAAGCGGCGGCCGCTCTGGACGCCGACCGGCGACGCCATCGTCTTCACCGGCTTCGGACTCGAAACGACGGGGAGCCTGAACCTGTGCCTGCAGCCTGGCGACGGCGTGCGCACGCCCGTGCGTCTCGAGTCGCAGGTCGGAGAGTTCTTCGCCGGATCCTGGGTTCCTGGCACGAGCACCCTGCTCTTCCACGGCTTCGAGACCGACCAGGCCGCGGACATCTCCACTCGTTTCCAGAGCATCGACGTCGACGCGCCCGGGTCCATCGAGACCCTCGACCTCGAGGATCGCCGCATCGCGAACCCGACCCTCTCGCCGGACGGGCGCTGGCTCGCCTACGTGTCCGGAGAAACGGGCCGGAGGGAGATCTTCCTGCGCAGCTACCCGGACCTGCAGCGGAAGATCCCCGTCGGACCCGGCACGAGCGTGCGCTGGTCGTCGAGCGGCGACCGCATGATCGTGGCCCGCTACGCCGGACGACGCATCGTCGAGATCGCGGGTGCGGACTTCGACCCCACGACGGGAGACGTCGCGCCCCTTCGACCCTCGATCGACCTGACCACCTTCGATCACCCGCAATTCGATCCGCGCGGTGCGCTGTACTGGGACTACGACGCCGCGAACGATCGCTACGTCGTCGTCCAGGAGATCCCCGGCGCCGGGGAGATCCGCGCCCTGCAACTCGTGCAGGGCTGGACGCGCGAGATCGAGGAACTGCTGCCGATCCGGAAAGGGCGCTGAGCGGGACGGGGAGGTCGCGACCTGGGGCGACCTCCCCGTCGAAGCACGTCAGCGCAGCAGGACCAGCTTGGTCCGGGCGACGACGTCGTCGGCGCGCAGCACCGCGAAGTACACGCCGCTCGCCCGATCGCGCGCGTCCCACACGAGTTCGTGGCGGCCGGCCGACATCGAACCACCGACCAGCGTGTCGACCTGGCGTCCGCGCGCGTCGAACACGGTGAGGTCGACGGGGCCGGGACGGGCCAACTCGAACACGATCGACGTGCGTGGGTTGAACGGCGTGGGCACGGCGCCGACGAGCCGCGTCACCAGGGGCGTGGACGAGGTGACCGACGTGGCGGTCTGCTGACAGGCGTCGGGGATTCCGTCGAGATCGTCGTCGGCTGCCCCACCCGCAATGTCGCACGCGTCGCGCGTGCCGTTGCCGTTGCAGTCGGCGAAGTCGGGCATGACGAGCGAGCGCACGTGCACCCTTCCGTAGCTTCCCTCGTTCACCGCGCCCCAGGCGAAGTCGCCGATGCCGTCGTCGTTCACGTCGCCGAGGATCGCGATCGATCCGGCGCGGCCCGTGCCGCCGCCGACTTCGGCGTCACCGACGATCAAGTCGGGTTCGCTTCCTGCCTCGAAGCCTCCGAGGTAGACCTGAACGACGCCGCGATCGCCGCCGGACGTCCGCTCGGCGCCCACGAGGAGATCCGCGATCCCGTCGCCGTCGAGGTCGCCGCTCGTGGAAAGGGCGGTGCCGAGAGCCGTCTCCGGCACGCGCGCCGCGAGGTCGCCGTCCGGTGATCCGTCCATGGCGGCGCCGCCGTGGAACAGCCAGATGCTGCCGACTCCCGTCGTGTGGCTGGACCCGCCGACGTATGGATCGCCCACCAGCACGTCGTCGAACCCGTCCTCGTTCACGTCCCCGGCTGGGGCGAGCGAGACGCCGAAGCCACCGCCGTCGCTCGGCCGCACGAGCGTCGGCCCGCGTTCGGACGGACCGCCTGCGTGCGACAGGTAAACGTACGCACCCTTGTTCGACCCGCCGGCATTGGGGCGGCTCACCACCACGTCGTCGAGCCCGTTTCCGTCGAGGTCTCCCGCGTTCACGACGACCTGACCGAACGCGAAGGTCGACCCCGGGTCCGGGATCCACTCCTGCTCGGGCACCGCGTCGAAGGGATGGGTCGAGTAGACGTACACGCGATCGTCGATGCCGAATTCGGCGGAGGGAGAGCCGACGATCACGTCCTGGAATCCGTCACCGTCCACGTCCGCCAGGGCCAGGCCGCGACCGAACTCGATGTCGGTCGTGGGCGCGTCGATCGAGATCGGGTCTTCGAGGATCGTGGACGTGTCGCCACGGTAGAGGATCAGGCTTCCCGCGGAGAGACTCGATCCGTCGGTCGCGCCGATCAGGTCGTCGCGCCCGTCTCCATCGACGTCACCCACCACGACGGAATCGAAGTTGCGGCTCAGATGTAGATCGTCGGTCCCGTCGAAGCCCGACCGACCCAGCACGATCTCGATGCGCGACCCCTCGTCGTGGATCAGATCGCCGCGGCCGTCGCCGTTCAGGTCGCCGCCCAGGACGAGATCGCCGACCCGACGCGTCCCGAAGAAGGGTATCGATACACCCTGTGCGTCGGCCACGAACACGGACTGGCACGCGTCGAGAATGCCGTCGAGGTTGCAGTCGCCTTCCCCGGAGACGATCTCGCATCCGTCGAGCAAGCCGTTCACGTCGCAGTCGAGCGAGGTGTCGGCCGCGATCTGGCAACGGTCGAGGATTCCGTTCACGTCGCAGTCCAGTGCGCCGGCCGTGATGTCACAGGTGTCGAGCGTCCCGTTGCCGTCGCAGTCGGCGGACGGATCGGCGGCGATCTGGCACGCGTCGTTGATCCCGTTGCCGTCGCAATCGGTCTGGCAGCGATCGATCACGCCGTCCTGATCGCAGTCTTCGGCGAACCCGAAGAGGAGCTCGGCCTCGTCGGGGATCTCGTTGCCGTCGCAGTCGGTGAGCAGGCCATTGGCGATGTCCATCGCGTCGTGCATGCCGTTCACGTTCCAGTCCATCCACCACGCGTAGAGCGGGCGCCCATTGCCGCGGCCGCGATAGACGACGTGGATGCCCCCGTAGGCATCGATCGCGATCGAGTTCGATTCTCCGACGCCGCCGAAGGGATCGATGACTTCGGTGCTCCAGGTGTCTCCCGGAGCGGGCGTGACGAGTACGACGTTGCGATCCGAATCGCGGTAGGCGCTGATGTGGGGGACGCCAGCGGGATCGATCGCGATCGAGTTCCACTTTCCCACGCGCCCGTTGAAAGCGGCCAGGTCGACCGACCATGTCCCGTCGTCGTCGCGGAACGCGTACATCAGGTCCTGCGAATCGATACGGTAGAAGCTCACGTGGGGGCGGCCCGCCCCGTCGAGGGCGAGGTCGACGTGTCCCAGGCCCTGCCCGAGCATCACCGTCACTTCTTCGACGATCCAGGTCGAACCGCTACGATACGCGTAGCGCAACGAATGATCGCTGCCGAAGTAGGCGATGCGCGGCTCGTCGAACTGGTCGACCTGGATGTCGATCTGCCGACCGCGACGGTGCCTGAGGTAGACCTCGTCGACGAATTGCGAGAAGTACGTGGGGACTGCCGGGCGTGCCCATCGCAGATCGGCGAAGCCGGCGTCGCTGTAGTGCCCGTCGAAGTAGGCAACCTGCTGGTAGGTGTCGGCGCGATCGACCGCGATGTGCGTGGCGGCCTCATCGACGATCGGCAGGATCGGTTGGACGGGATCCCACTGCGGTGGCAGGGCCGTGCGGAAGAGGTCGCCGGGGAAACCGGTCACGCCGGCCTGGTACCCGATGCCGAGTCGACCGCTGGGCGTGGCGTCGACGTTCACGAAGCCGAAAGGCGTGGCGACGCTCTCGTCGACGACGACCGCACCGTCGGGTCCGACGTACACGGTCTGGTACGGATAGGGGGTGTTCTCGACCTGCTGTGCATAGCCGACGTGGAGACGTCCGTCCGGAGTGACGTCGGTATCGATCCAGTTCCCCGAATCGAAGGGGTCGACCCCGGCGGGAATCTCGAGCGCCCGGATCAGGAAGTCACGGGCGCCGGCCGGACCGGCGTTCGCCAGCAGGACCAGGCAGGCGAGCAGGGGCAGGAAGCGAGCGCGCATGAGGAGCTCCTCGGAGGCGGGGCGGAATGTGCTCTCGAGGGGTCATTCGCAATCGGCGCACGGAATTCGCCACCGAAACCGACGATGTCGGCGCCGCGTGGACCGGCACCGTGGCGAAGCCGCGACGCGGAATCCGAATGACCCGGTGACCTTCCCCCGAGCGCTCCACCGAGGTGGTTCCCGTGACCGATCGCGACCGATCCGCTAGGCTCGTGGTCCCCTGGCAGCGCCGAGGTGTCCACAGTGCCCGATCCCACGCCCGCGGCGATCGAGGACGCGATCCGGTCGGTCCGCGACGGACGGCCCCGGGCCTCCGAGGAACTGCTGCCCCTGGTGTACGAACACCTGCGGCGACTGGCGCGTGCGCGCATGGCCAAGGTCCCACCCGGCAACACCCTGCAACCGACCGCGCTCGTCCACGAGGCGTACCTCCGGCTGTCCTCCTCGAAGGATCCGGCATGGGACGGCCGCGGGCACTTCTTCGCGGCCGCGGCCGAGGCCATGCGTCAGATCCTCGTCGACCAGGCGCGGCGCAAGGCGAGCCTCAAGCGCGGCGGCGATCGCGAACGCATCGAGCTCGACGACGTGGACCTTCGGATCCAACCACCGTCCGACGACATCCTCGACCTCGACACGGCGCTCGACGCACTGGCCGACGAGGACCGGGTGAAGGCCGACGTGGTGTTGTTGCGCCACTTCGCCGGACTCGACCGCGAGGAGACCGCGCGCACACTCGGACTGTCACCACGAACGGTCGATCGTCACTGGACCTACGCGCGCACCTGGCTCGCGCGCGCGATGCGGGACGCCCCGAACGAGCCCGGGAGGCCCTGACATGACCGGATCGGACGACCTCCGCCAACGCGCCGAGAACATCTTCCACGACGTCCGCCAGCTCGATCCCGAAGCCCGCCGCCGCCAGCTCGACGAACGCTGCGCCGGCCACGACGCCCTGCGGACCGAGGTCGAGAGCCTGCTCCGCGAGTACGACGGTCTGGGCACGTTCCTCGAGGAACCCGCCGTCGCGCCCCTGGACGTTCCGCGCAGCATCGGCCCGTACCGGCTCCTCTCGCCCCTCGGGCGCGGCGGCATGGGCGAGGTCTGGCTGGCCGAACAGACCGAACCGATCCGTCGCCGCGTCGCGATCAAGGTGATCCGCCCGGGGATGGACAGCCGCGACATCGTCGCTCGCTTCGAGGCCGAACGTCAGGCCCTGGCCATGATGGACCATCCTGGCGTGGCCAGCGTCCACGACGCGGGCACGACTGATCGTCAACAACCCTACTTCGTGATGGAACACGTCGACGGCGAGCCGATCACGGACTACGCCCGCACCCATCGCCTTTCCGTACGCGACCGGGTGGACCTCTTCCGCCAGGTGTGCGCGGCCATCCAGCACGCGCATCAGAAGACGATCCTGCACCGTGACGTGAAGCCGTCGAACGTCCTCGTGACCGAAGTCGACGGACGGCCGCGCGTGAAGGTCATCGATTTCGGCGTGGCCAAGGCGCTCGGCGATCGCATCGGGGACCAGACGCTCGTGACCGTGCACGGCAGCGTCATCGGCACCCCGGAATACATGAGCCCGGAGCAGGCCGGCGCCAGGGTCGAAACCGTCGACACGCGCTCGGACGTCTACTCGCTCGGCGTCATCCTGTACGAACTGATGGTTGGCGCCCTGCCCCACGAGCCGGCCACCGTGCGCGAAGCCATGTCGATGGGTGCTCTGGGATCGCTGTACGACGAGGACGCACCGCGTCCCACCATCCGGCTGCAGATGCTCGGTCCACGCCGGAAGACCGTGGCCGAACACCGGGGCACGACGCTCGCCGGGCTCGAAGCCGCCCTGCGCGGTGAGCTCGAGTGGATCGTGATGAAGGCGATCGCGCCCGAACCGGGCCGGCGCTACCAGTCGCCCGCCGACCTCTCCGAGGACCTGCTCCGCCACCTCGACGGCGAGAGTGTCGAGGCCGCCCCGCCGAGTCGGACCTACCGTGCGCGCAAGTTCGTGCGTCGTCACCGGGCGGCCGTGGCCACGGTCGGCGTGATCGCTTTCGGCCTCGTCCTGGGGGCGGCCGGCCTGGCCTTCGGGCTCGTGCGCGCGCTCGACGCCGAGGAGCGTGCCTCGCGCGACGCCCGCACCGCCGAGGAGATCACCGACTTCCTCGTCGACCTGTTCCGGGTGAACGAACCCGGCGCCGCGGCCGACACCCTCGTCACCGCGCGTGCGATCCTCGATCGCGGCGCCGACGAGATCCGCGCCTCGCTCGACGACGACCCGCTCGTGCGTGGCAACCTGCTGAACACGATGAGCGAGGCCTACTGGGGACTCGGCCTGTACGCCCGCGCGGATTCGCTCGCCCGCCTGGCGGTCGACGATCTCGAAGGCGTGCTCGAGGATTCCGACGCCCGCCTGGCCGACGCGCGCCGACAATGGAGCCAATCACGGTTCTACGCTGGCGACTACCGGGGCGCGCTCGACATCGCGCAGTCCGCCTTCGATGCGCGTGCCGCCGCTTTCGGACCCTACGACGAGAAAGCCGTGGAGCTCCGCAACGTGCGCGCGCAACTGGTCGGACGCATCGGAGATCCCGAGGAGGCACGCGCGGAGTTCGTCGACCTGATCGCGTACCTGCAGGGCGGAACGGGCCCTTCGATCCACACCGCGCTCGTGTCCACGTGGAACAACCTGGCCGCCATCCACTTCCGGGGACGCGACTTCCCCGACGCCGAGAACGCGCTCGAACGCGCACTGACCGTGCTCGACTCGACCAACGTCGAGGAGCCGGGACGCCGGGTCCGCCTGATGATGAACATCGCGGCCGCCCGCGCGCAGCAGGGCAATCTGGAAGAGGCCACGCCCATGCTCGAGCGTGCGCTCCCCGAACTCGAACGCATCTACGGCCCGGCGCACATGGAAACCATCGGCGCGCGCATGAACCTGGCGGCCTTCCGTCAGATGAGCGGCGACACCGAAGGCGCGGCGGACGCGTATGCGACCGTCCTGCCGCGGGCCGAAGCCGCGCTCGGGCCGGACCACCCGCAGGTCGCACGCGTGCTGCACAGCCAGGGCGTGACCCTGAACGACCTCGGCCGGCACGACGAGGCGATCGTGGCTCTGCGACGAGCCGTCGAGATCCGCACCGCGATCTTCGGACCCGATCACGACGACACGGTCGCGAGTCTGCTGTCACTGGCCACGGGATACGGCGGCGCCGGCGACACGGAGCGGTTGCGATCGGCCTTCGACGATGTCGTGTCACGCCGCGCCCGGAAATTCGGCGAGGACCACGTCGAAGTCGCGCGCGACCTCGACGTCTACGCCGAGGCCCTCGCCGCCAACGGCCTCGAAGACGAAGCCGCGGCGATCCGCACGCGCGCGGCCCGCATCCGCGATGCGCAGCCCGAGGGCTGAGTGGGGACGTCGGCCGAAACGCCCGAGGTGCCTCGGATCAGGGTATTGCCCACGACTCGCGATCCGAATTCCGGGACGTCACGCCGACAGTGGAAGAGGCGGTGAACTCCGATGAACGGAGCATTCGTCGAACGAGCATCGCCGGGGAAGCGCTCCGATCCCTCGCCGGAACGTCATCGAATCGCTCGACCGCGATTCGTCCCCGAACGTGAACTCTTCTCCAACCTTCCCGGACCCCGGGAACGCGGCGTCGCCCTCGGAGTAGACTCGCTCCCCCGAGTTCATCGAGAGGAACCCATGCGTATCGCCCTCGCCATCATCCTGTTTCTCACCGGAGTCACGCCCGCCCGTGGCACTTCCGTCCAGGAGCCGCGTGACTTCGTGACCGTCGCCCCCGACGTCGAAGAGCCGATCAGCCGTTTCGTCCGCCGCATCCTGCAGGACCAACGGGGAGATCTGTGGATGGGCACGAACGGCGACGGCGTCCTCCGCTACGACGGTGAGCGGCTCGAGAGATTCTCCGTCGACCAGGGCTTCGGCGGCGTCGCCGTCCGCGGCATCGTCGAGGACGACGACGGCGACCTGTGGTTCGGCACCGAGCGCGGTCTCACCCACTACGACGGCACGACCTTCACCCACTACGCCGAGGCCGACGGCCTGGTCGGCCACGACGTCTGGAGCCTGGCGCTCGACGATCGGGGCGACCTGTGGATCGGCACGCTCGCGGGCGTCAGCCGCTACGACGGATCGGGATTCACAGCCTTCGACCTGCCGGAGGTCGAGCCCGACCGCGGGCGCGGCGTCGCGAGCTCGCATCTGGTCCGTCGAATCCTGCAGGACAGCCACGGCAGGATGTGGTTCGCGACCGGCGGCGGCGTGTTCGTGCAGGACGGCGACGCGCTTCGGCACCTGACCGTCGACGACGGACTCTGCGGCAACTCCGTCAACGACATCCTCGAGGACGGCGACGGCGACTTCTGGTTCGCCACGCATCACCATGGCGTGTGCCACTTCGACGGTGAGACCTTCACCCACGTCACCGAGACCGGCGGCGTGCAGGGAACCGAGGTCTGGAGCTTCGCCACCGACCGCGCGGGCAACGTCTGGTTCCCCGTCGAGGGCTTCGGCGTGTACCGCTACGACGGCCGGGACTTCGTACGCTTCCACGAAGAGCAGGGGCTGACCAGTGGTGCGATCCAGTGCATCTACGAGGATCGCGAGGGTCGGCTGTGGTGCGGGGGATACATGGGTCTGTACCGGCTCGAGGGTGATGTTTTCGTGAGCGTCGCGGAGGGCGGGCCGTGGCGGTAGGACCGGCGGCTGATGCCGGTCGGTATCGTGGCCCGGACTCGATGGTGGGAGAGACCGTGGTCCCGCACTGCGGTCGGCCGGGTGGGGTGCGGCCACGGGCGGCGGACTGAGCCGCGGCGTGGCGGGCGAGCCCAGTCGGCCCGTGAAGCGGTTCGTTCCGTGACGCTCTCGACGTCGATCGGCGCGGACTCCTCGTACGGCGCGTGCGTGCCACCGGTCAGGCTGTCTTCGTACGCCGTGCCGCGACCCCCGACCACCGCTCAGAGCCCGAGTTCCCTTCGCAGCGCCGCAACGTCAGGCCGCATCACGGTGCTCGTGTCGTCGCGCGCGCTGAAGTCCAGCAGCAACACCTCCAGCAACTCGCGGCCCCCCGGTGTCTTCGCTGCCTGCCGCGGTGTGGCACCGCGAAGAGCGGGCAGCGGAGTGTCGGGCCACGTGCGCCAGTGCTCGGCGTTCATGTGCGTCAGCATCGCCTGCACCTCGGGAGATCTCTGCAGCTCCTCGAACTCGCCCCTCCGCACCGACCGCGAGGACGACTTTCCTTCGACTGCCCTTCCGGCCAGCTGCTGCTCGACCGACTCGATCACGTTGCCGATCAGCACGGCTCGCTCGCCGAGCCGCGTGGCGATCTCCTCCTGGATCGTCTCGGACCGAGATCGGGAGTTGACCTCCACGCTCATCCGGTCGCCACGAACCTCGATGTGCCCCAGCACGGTGCTCGTCCATTCGGAGTGCTGGGCATTGCCCTCCTTGATCCACGGGAACCGCACGGCGAGCAGAGTACCCGACCGGTCGCGCTCGCACTCGTCCTCGAAGGCATCGGGATCGTCTTCGAGGGTCAAGGGCAGCAGGGCGGTGAAAGCGTCCTGCGGTGAACACTCCAACCTGTACTCGACTCGCGTCAGCTCGAACGGCTCCCCATCCGTGTTCTGCAGGGTGGGGAGGGCGGGATCGAGAATGTCTTCGCGCAGTTCCAGATAGAGTCCGCGCAGCTCGATCCGGTAGTCGTCGAGAACCTCGGCGTCGAGATCACGATCGCGGGCGATGCGTTCGCGGAACGTGACGATCGCGTCGAAGTAACGCGAGGGAATCGGATAGGGAGCGCAGCCCAGCATGATCGCCTGGCCATCCATGCGCACGACCTTCGTGAATACGATGTCGCCCGGACGGAGCATCGTCGAGGCCTGCCGTTCGCGCACGGTCACCTCGTTCTGCCGGAAGATGTCGCGGAGCTTGATCTCTCGGCCCGGAACGGGCGCGAGCACCAGGTAGAACGTGAACGGCTCCTCCGACGCCGCCTCGATGAAGCGCAGCTCGTAGGAGTCCAGACGCGTTCCCTTGCGTCGGGCGAAGTGACGGGCCGGTGGAATCGCGGGGCGCTGGACGTGCTCGCTCTCCCAGCACTGCTCGGGCTCCCAGTCGAACAGCATCCACGGTGGGAACGAGGTGTCGGACTCCGGCCACTCGTCGTGTGCAGCGGGCGCGTCGGGCCAGAGCAAGTACTCGTCCCATGCCTCCTGGAGCGCGCCGGGACCGTAGTAGCGGTCCACGTGCACAATCATCTTCTCCACCAGCTCGCCCTCGGTCCGACGCATGCGCAGCCAACCGGTCTCGGCGATCGACGCCGATTCGTCGCGAGGAAGGCAGCACTTCTTGTGCTTCTTGCCGCTGCCGCAGGGGCAAGGGTCGTTACGGCCGCGGGACATGGAGGCCTCCTTGCTGTGG
The DNA here is from genome assembly GCA_035268685.1 of Candidatus Krumholzibacteriia bacterium. Classification (NCBI taxonomy): domain Bacteria; phylum Candidatus Krumholzibacteriota; class Candidatus Krumholzibacteriia; species Candidatus Krumholzibacteriia bacterium. The sequence goes on from DATFKK010000056.1 coordinate 12,521, forward strand.
GAATCCCCCGACGTGGCTTCTCAGGCCTTCGTTTCAGCCTAGCCGCATCGAGCGGCGTCCTTCAACTGCGTATCGATCGTCGGCATCGTTCTCGGCCTCCGAGCCCTCGCTTCGCGACACGGCCGAAGACCACGAGCCCCCGGAGCGCGACCGGAGTCGACGGCTCGTTCGTGAACGATCCGCTCGCTCTCGTCCCGCGACGGAGCTCTTGCGCTCAGTCCCATGCGACGCGGGTGTGGATCGGCGATGCGCTTCCAGATCCCGAAGCGATACTCGCGCTACCCGCGCGCCCGGGTCTGATCGGCGCACTCGAAGAGCTCCTCGGCTGCGGCGTCGAG
>DATFKK010000057.1 GCA_035268685.1 Candidatus Krumholzibacteriia bacterium
CGCCGGGACGGCCCCGTCGGATCTCCAACCGTCCGAGCACGGAGTGGGCGAGCGTCGACAGTTCTCCGGCTCCGATGCGCTCGGACTCCCGGAGCACGTGGCGGCCGAGGGTGTCGGCGCGGTCGTGGCGCTCGGAGCGCAGGGCGAGCCGGGCACGGTCCAGCACGAGGTCGAGCGCGGCCGAGCTGTCGGCAGCCACGGGTCGCAGCACGAGATCGATCCCGTCGAGGAGCACGGTGTCGGCGCGGTCGGGATCCCCGAGCTGCTCGTAGGCAAGGGACATGCGCCGGTAGGCACGCACGGCGTCCTCGGATTCCGGGGCGGGATCTCGAGCCCGCAGCTCCTCGTACGCGCGATCCACCTCGGCCCGTGGGAGCGCCTCGTCGCCGACCGCCGTGTCCTGTCCGGAGAAGTGACCGAGCAGGAAGTCCGAGAGGGAACGCGCGTCCCGCGCCTGCTGCCGCGCTTCGCGGGTGGCGTCGACCAGCCCCACGCCGAGACCCGCGATCGCGATCAGGGCCACCACCACGGTCACCGCGAGCGGCCGATTCCGCGCCGCGGACTTGCGAAGGACGTAGGCGAGACTCGGCGTGGACATCTGCAACGGCTCGTCGCGCAGGTGGCGACGCAGGTCCTCGGCGAGTGCCTGCGCGGACGGGTACCTCTCCTCACGATCGTGGGCGAGGGCGTGCAGGCAGATGGCGTCGAGCTCGCCGCGCAGTCGGCGCGACAGGGCACGGACATCGGTTCCGCGCGCCCGTGCGATCGCGTCGGCGTCGTCGCCCCCCTGCCGCACACGGACGGAGGGCTGGATCCGCGGAGTCTTCGTGAGCAGATCGCGCTGCTGGCCGATGTCCAGGCCTTCGAGGGCATCGACGTCCACGACGTGCCGACCGGTCAGCAGCTCGTACAGGACGGCGCCCAGCGCGTGGACGTCGGCCCGCGTGTCCACCGGCCCGGCGAACCCGAACTGTTCGGGCGCCATGTAGAGCGGCGTTCCGAGCTGGCTGCCGGCCATGCTCTCCAACGCGTGTTCCGGCAGCGGATCGAGCATCTTGGCCAGACCGAAGTCGATGATCTTGACGACCGGCCCGTCCGCGGTGTCGGTCACCAGGATGTTCGCCGGCTTCAGGTCGCGATGCAGGATCCCCTGCAGGTGCGCCGCCTCGACCGCGCCGGCCGCCTGGAGGAAGACCTCCAGCCGCTCCTCGACTCCCAATCGGTTGCGATCGCAGTACTCGTCGATCGACTGCCCGTCGACCCGCTCCATCACCAGATACGGCAGACCCTCGTCGCTGGTGCCCGAGTCGAGCACGTGCGCGATTCCGGGGTGCCGCAGGCTGGCCAGGGCGGCCTTCTCGACCTCGAAACGGGCGTCGAGCTCGGAGTAGATCAGGTGAGGATGGATGACCTTGACGGCCACCTCGAGCTCCAGCCCACCGGATTGGCGAGCGGCGTAGACCGTGCCGCTGTTGCCCGTGCCGAGGACACGGTCGAGGTGCAGGCCGTGGATGGAGGGGAAAGGTGGCATGAGGGCGTAGACTCCCGGTAGTCGTCGAGGGAGCGCGGGGCAAGACTACGGTGCCGCAACTCTAGCCGAGACCCCGAAATGGGTCCACGCCTCTACTTCGCGACTCGCACGATGCGGAATCCGACACGCTTCTGTGCCACACCGTCTGGCGGCGACACGTCGAAAGCACTGCGAGCGGCAGCACGACAGTCGATCGCAACATCCCAACTCGACCCGCCTCGGTAACCTCCACCGACTCTGCCCTTGCCCGTGGCAGTCGACGGCGTGACTCCTCTGCTCGACTCGGATTTCACCGAACCCTCATCAGACGTCAGGATCGCACTCACCACCTTCGAGGCTCGGCCCCGACCGACGCTGTTGTTCGACGTCCGCTCGGTTCTCTCGTGTCCATCACTGATTCACACGGAACACCCTCGGCGGCACTCACCATCAGAGACGATGCCAGCGGGGTACCGGACACGACCAGTCAGGTGTCCAGCACCTCGCCAGAAGCGAACCTGTTTCAATTTCGGTAGACCTCGATGAGCAGTTCCGACTCGAGCATCGCCACAGGAGACACGATCGGCTCGTCGAAGTGTGGTTCGCCCCCGAATCGCTTCTCGATCTCCGCCGCGATCTCCGGATCGTCGAGCTCGAAGGCCCCCAAGGACTGCCTGGATCCGACCTCGATTCCGAGCCCATCGCGAAGAATCTTCCATACGAGTTCCGAGCAGTACATGCGATCGTTCGACCACTGGAACCACCAATCGTACTCGACTCCGATCATCGGCTCCGCCGCGCGATGCACGCGCTCCGCGGCGACTCCGCCTGACGGAAGGGCTTCGGGTTTCAAGCGCATGACCACGATATGGCCGTCGACACCACGTTCGATCCACTCGTCCAGCGGAGTCGACTGCACGGTCGCAATGGCCTCGAGCACGAAGGGCTCACCGTCTTCGATGTGTACGATCCCCACGTGGCTGTAGCGACTGTTCGTCGCCTTCTGGATGAGCCGACTCTGCGCCGACTTCGACTCGTGGAAGACGAGATCTCCTTCTCGGGGATGGTAGCCGTCGGCGCAACCGGATGCACTGGTCGTAAGCGCGGCGACTGCAATCGCTGACGCCAGGACCATCGCCACTTGCCGGGGCTTGCCCGGGCGCTTGCGCTCGTCTTTCATGGTTGATCACCTCCTCCCGCATCACGAGATCGCCCTCGGGCCCGACCATCGCTCCGTCACGGTCCGATGGGCAAGATACGCTCGTGGGAAACGCCCCGATCGATGAGAGCTCGCTCCACAGCCTGAACCAGACCCCATTCCGGCGACTTTCTGGAGAGTGAGTTCCCCAAACAGAGGATAGTCCCATCGGAGAAACCGATCCGCACGAACAGCGGATGACCGTGGCGCGACTCCTCGAGCCGAACGTAGCGAATCGCTTCGATGTGCTGACGACGGGGCGCGCGCGACCAGAGAGTGCTGTAGGTCAGGACCTCACCGTCGAACGAATAGACCCGCGCGAAGCTGAATGGGATCCGCCAGAGCCCCGACCAAAAAGACAACCCGACAAGGCACGCGGCGCTCGCAACGGCGACCGCCTTCAAGCCCGCCGATTCGATCTGGACACCGCAGCCGCTGCCAAGGGCCGTCAGCACGGCCAACACCAAGCACACCGCCACGAACCCAAGAGCCGCCATGTAACAAACGATATTCAGGACGTTCGAAACGACGCTGGTCGTTCCCTCCGTGTAGGCCCTGGGCGCCATGGTGATAGCCCTCGGAATCATGACGACAGTTTCGAGTGGGGCAGGGGCGCGCGACTTCGAGAGCATATTCGCGCACGACGGGGTTGGACGATTACCGCGCCGCGCAAGCGAACGGCGAGCGCCGGACGACGTCACCCGGCTCCTTGCCGCCCCTCACCAATCAGAGACGACGTTGCGACCGGAACCGAACACGAGACGATGGCCGTTCGGTTTTCTGTGCCCCGTCGTCTCTCCGAGTACGGGCAGGCAAGAATCTGCTCTTCGGCTTCCGAAGGAACGTACGAATCCAGAACGCGGTGGCGGGTCTCACCGCCCCTCCATCCTCAGGAATCCAGTGCTTCCAGCGACGCGCGGATCGCTGCTATACTGCTGCTCCCGCTGTCGGGGGCCACGCCTGGCAATGCCTCCCTGCGGGCTACAGACGCTGCGCCCACTGGCCAGAACCGTGGATTCCGGTCCGATTCCACGTCATCGCCGGGATACGCAGGCTGCCGAAGGCTCTTCGGACCCGCCCCATGGAACCTGCTCGCCACGACGACCTTCCGACCGAGACGCTCGTCCTGGATGCCGTCTCCGGCAGCTCGCGAGCCCGCGAAGCACTGTACACGCGGTTCCTTCCCGTGCTCCAGCAGTGGGCCCGAGGCCGGATCCCGCTCCGTGCCCGCGAGCTGCTCGACACCGACGACCTCGTCCAGGAGGCCGCGATCGGTTCGCTCCGCAACCTCGCGAGTCTTCGGCGCCACGGCGGCAATGGCTTTCTCGGCTATCTCAAGGCGGCCGTCTCGAACCGAATCCGCGACGAGATCCGCAAGGTGGGGCGGCATCCGGATGTGGTCGAGGTGCAGTTCGACATCCCGGACAAACGACCGGATCCCCTGCACCAACTGATGACGGGGCAGGACCTCGCGCGCTACGAGCATGCGCTCGGTCGACTCGACCCCTCGGCTCGCGAACTCGTCATCGCCCGACTCGAGTTCCACATGAGCTACAACGAAATCGCGATCCACAGCGGGAAGTCGTCTCCCGATGCAGCACGCATGGCGACCCGACGTGCGGTCCGGCGACTCGCGGAGCTGCTGGCCGATGACGTCTCGCCCCGATCCCCTGGATGAATGGGTCGGTCGCCTGTGCGACGGCGACGCGATCGACTGGAAACGCGAGCGCGACGAGCTGACCCGTGACGGTCGGCTCGACGACGACCACCTGCACCTGCTCGAAGCGTTGCGGGTGCTCGACCGGGTGCGGCAGAGCAGTGCCGCCGCCATGCCCGACGGCAACGATCGGCTACCCTTCCCGCTCTGGGGCTCGTTGCGCTTGATCCGCAAGCTCGGGCACGGGGCACGCAGCGAGGTCTACGAGGCACGCGACGAGCTTCTCGACAAGACCGTCGCACTGAAGCTCTTCCGTCCGGAACTCACCGAGGACGCGCTCGTGCGCACGCGCCTCCTGCAAGAAGCCCGCGACCTCGCGCGCGTGCAGAGCCGCCACGTCGCGACCGTGCTCGGCGTGCAGATCAACCTGGGTCGGCTGGGATTGTGGATGGAGCCGGTCCCCGGTGCCGATCTCGCCGCGCTCGTCGAGCGCGACGGGCTCTTTCCCGAAGCGCGCGCGATCCGCATCGGCCGACAGGTCGCCGAAGCGCTCGCGCGCATGCACGCGGTGGGACTGCTGCACTGCGACGTCAAGGCCGCGAACGTGATCCTGCACGACGAGGGACACGCCGTGGTCGTCGACTTCGGCGAGGTGCGTTCGATCGAACGCGCGCTCGACCTTCCCGAGGACCGCTCTGGAACCCTGCTGTACATGTCGCCGCACGTGCTGGAGACGGGCGCCTGGACGCCTCAGGACGATCTCTATTCGTTGGGCGTCCTGCTCTTCCATCTGGTGACGGGTCGCTATCCCGTGGAGGCGACCTCTCCCGAAGAACTCCTCGCCCGACACGCCGACGGCGATCGCATGGGCCTTGATTCGTGCCGAACGTCGATCTCACCCGCTCTCGTCGAGGTCGTCGAGGCCTGTCTGGACGCGCCGACTCCGACGCCCGCGCAAAGGACCACGGCGGATGCGATCGTCGGTGCCCTGCGCGCACTCGACGCGGAACCGAACGGCGAGGACCCACCCGAGGCCGACGGAGCTCCTGGCACACCGAGCCGTCGTCCGCCCGTCCTCGCCCTGCTCGCCATCGTCGTGCTCGCCGTATCGCTGGGTACGGTGCTGATCGTGGGCAACGACGACCGTCCTGCTCCGTCCGGTGCGGACCTGAGAGCGAACGCGTCGCCGTACGTCGTCCGCTACGACTTCGACGATGCCCTCGACCCCCTCGACCACCCCGATTTCGAGGTCGCCGGCTTCGATCCGTCGATCTGGGATCCCGATGCCTTCCCCGGTCAGCTCACGCTCTACACGCACCAGGGCGACACCTGGAACGAGGAGCGCAGCGGCATGACCGCGCGCAACATCGTGAGCATCGCCGCGCCGGGCGACTCGTTCGTCGTCACCACGCGGTTGCTCCACTTCTGGCCCCGGCACAACTGGCAACAGGCCGGCCTCATGATCATGGCCGACCAGCGCAACTATGTACGGCTCGGGATGGTGTCGTCGGGGCGCTTCGTCGACGGCGATCGCCGACAGGAACAACGCCTGCAGACGGTCTTCGAACGCGACGACGAGGTGCTCGACACCGCGTCGTACCATCTGTGGCTGACCACCGATGCGGACGGCGTGGAGCGCCAGCACCGCTTCGCCGACGACGGACCCGTCCCGCAGACGTGGTTGCGGATCGTCCGCCGCGGCGATCACTGGACGGTGATGTTCAGCGACAACGGCATCAACTACCGCACGTTGAAGGAACGCGAGTTCCCGCTGCACACCCCGCGCATCGCCCTGTACGCGCTGCACGGAATCGGCGAGGGACGCACGCTGAACCTCACGTGGGATCCGATCCCGGCGCGGTTCGACTTCCTCGACGTACGCGGCGTGCCGCGCAAGGCGTCGACGGCGGCCACGAGCAGTCGCGACTAGTTCGCCGACGACAACACGTTCCCGTCGCGATCCACCTCCAGCACGACGGCCCGGGACACCCGATCGTCGTCCACCCGGCCGACGATCAACCATCCGGCCTCCGTGTCCTCCACTTCCACGATGGTCGGCGGACTCTCGAAGGAGCGCTCGCGGACGACGGCGCCGGCCGGGTCGAGCACCCGGAATGCACGCCGTGTGCCCTCGGCGAACGTGGTGCGACTGCCGAGCACCAGGAGGTGGCCGTCGGCGTGGACCGCCACCCGCTCGATATCCCACGGAAGGTCGGGCCAGGAGGTCGTGGACCCGCCGCCGTCACGATCCAACCACGCGATCTCTTCGTCGCCCTGGATGATCAGGTAGCGACCATCCGGCGCCACACGGAGGGACCTGGCCCCGGGAATCGTTCGGTCCCACTGCTCGACGCCGGTGCGGGCGTCCACGCGGACCACGTGCCTCCTGGAGGTCGGCCACGACTGCTGCGCCAGGAAGACGAGCGCGGAGTCAGCGGCGTCGTAGACGATGGATCGCACGCGGGTCCGGGGTTGATCCCATCGCCACACCACGCCCTCGCCCGGGCCGAACAGCGCGAGCGGAGTCGCGTCCTCCACGCCGGTCCCGTCGAGACCGACCGCCACGCGTTCGTCGACGGTCGGGCACAGGGCCTGGACCCATTCTTCGTAGCGCCAGGATTCGGTGACCGGCAGGGAGATCCGTGTCTCTCCTTCGAAGGCCCCACCCAGCGGGTCGGACCAGCGGAAGCCGATCCACAGGCGGGGTCCCGAGCGCTGCACGCGGGCAACGACGACGCGCCCCTCCGCGTCGAGCGACCAGTTCTGATACGACTCTTCGGGATCGAGCACTTCACCCGTTCGCGTCAGGTCGCGGTCGTGGATCGTGTAGCGGCCATCGCGGCGGAACGCCCACCGATCGAGCACACGCGCGCGCCGGACGCCGAGCATCGACAGCGCCGGGCGCATCGCATCCTCGTCGATGCTCGCGCCCAGCGTTCCGTCGAGCGCCGTGAATCCCACGGGCGCCGTGTAGGGGCCCTCGTGCACGGTCCCGTCCTCCTCGGCGACCCATCGTGCCCGAAGGGTGTAGTCGCCGTAGGGCAGCGACTCGATCTCCAGCTCGTAGGGTGTCGAGGGAACGAGGGACGACACGACCGTCCTGCCCGCGGAGTCCTGGACCTCGAACTCGATCGAAACCGGGCGTCGCTGCCCGAAGCCACTGTTTCCGCGGCTCAGCGCGGCCTCGAACAGCGTCGAGGTCTCGGGCATCGAGACGTGGATCCCGCCGTCGACGGGACGCTCGATCGCGACCTCCGCGCCGATGAGTCCGTCGCGCTGCACCGGAAGGTCGGCCGTGGTCCGCCGTTCGAGATCGTCGTCGATCCAGGCCCGGGCCTCGATCGTCAGCGACGTCTTGTGGGCCCGCCAGTGCTCGCCCAGGTCGACCTCCACGCGCAGGAACGTCGTGCGCTGGTCACGCGCGCGCGCGATCACCGTGCCGTCGACGGCCAGGGAGACGTGGACGACGCGGCCGAACTCCGGATCGGCACCGCGGACCTCGTACACGACCGCTTCGAAGGCGTCGGGAACGTTCGGGCCGGCGATCCGCTCCAGCGTGATCGTCGGCGGGGTTCCCCCGGGATCCGCGGGCTCCATCGAGTGACAACCCGCGATTCCCAGGATGCAGACACAGGTGATGGCGAGCGCCACCGAGGCGCGCGGCAACGAGGTGCGCGACGCACACAGTCGGTTCATCGCGCCTCCCTAGAACGATCGCCGTAGGCCGATGGCGAGCAGTGCCATCTGTTCCTCGACGACCGTCCCACTGATCTCGAACCGGATCCCATCGGCCACCATCGCTCCGAGCGCGGCGCCCAGCGACAGACCGATCGCGTCCTCGGCGACGTCGAACTCGTCGTCGATCGAGATCCGCTCGTACACGAGACCGACCCGGCCCTTCACGTAGAAGCGATCGGTCGTCCGCGCGGTGAGATAGGCGCCGGCGAGCGTCATGTCCCACGGCGGACCGTTGCGCGTGTCGCCGCTGCCGACCGACAGGTCGAGCGCCGCCTCCGCACCCAGGCTCCACCGCTCGAGCCGGAGCGCCTCGCGCCCCACCGTGAGACCGACGAGCCGGGGTCCGGTCTTCAGACCGTTGGGCTCCTTCGACGAGGTCCGCAGGGCGCCGAAGCGCACGCCGACCTCGGTCTGGGCCGTGACGTCCGTGCCGATGCCGAGGATCAGCAGACAGGTGAGTCCGACGAGGATCCGCGTGGCGTTCGGGCGCATCATCGTGCCACCTCCAACGGAACGATGGTCGAGAAGGGAATGGCGAGGATGCGTTCCGCCGAGTTCGGACTCGACGACGACGATTGGGTCATCCACCCGAAGACGAAGGGGCCGTCCGGCCTCGGCACCACCAGACTTCCGAGTGCGTGGACCCGCCCCGGACGCGCCGTCCGAATCGCGTCGATCGACCCGTCGGAACGGACGGAGACGAGCACCGCGGAATCGGTGCGCTGGCCGGAGGAGCTGAACGACGTGGTCGCGTCCCCGCGTCCCGTCGCGTACAGGAGTCCGTCGCCGCCCACGGTCAGGTCCTCGAGCGACAACTCCGCATCGCCCGTGCGATCGGCCGAGATCACCTGCTCCCAGAGCAGCGTGCCCTCGGGCGAACAGGCGGCCAGGTAGATCGACTCGTCCTGGAGTGTGGCGCCGACGTAGGTCCGGCCGGCGTCGTCACGGGCGACGCGCCGATTCTCGAAGTCGCCGACGGCGCTGAAGCTGCGCTGCCATCGCTCGCCGGTCGCGGGCGACCACAGCCAGACGAGCGCATCGCCGGATCCCTCGCTCGTGACGAAGGCGAGATCGCCGTCCGCCGCCGAGTGGTCGGCATCCACGGGCTCGTAGTCGAACTCTTCCTCCACGACGGTCGATCCGTCGAGGGCGACGGAGTACAGGAGCGGATTCTCTCCGAAGTCACGCTCGGTGCCCAGGTAGACGACGCCGTCGGCGGTCGACGTCGCGGCGAGCACGCGGCGGTCGTCCGGCGTGGCGATGCGGGACGACAGGGGCTCGTCCTGAAGAATGGTCCCGTCGCCGTCGAGAATGGCCACCCGTGCATCGAGGTCCGCGCTGAACGACGGCAACGCGTAGCTCACGATGATGCTCCCGTCGGGGCGGACCACGGCCCGTGCCCACCGCGACGGCGCCTCCATGTCGACGCTCGGGAGAACCGTCGACCAGACCGCGTCCAGGGACGCATCCCGCTTCTGGACGATCGCACCGTCCCCCGACACCCCCACCACGATCATCCCGCCGTCGGCCGTGGACGTCGCGCTCGAGAGGAAACGCATGCCCGTCCAATCGACACCACTCGGAGACTCGGGGATCAGGGTGAAGGACCGCGCCGACGACCAGGTCGTGTCGGGCGTGTCGGAACCCGGCTCGGTGATCCCGGCCCTCCAGTAGAAGGTCCCGAGATCCGACAGGGCGATGTCCGCCCGCGCGCTGTTCGACACCGTCCGGTCGCGCAGCAGCGTGGTGAAGTCGGCGTCGGTGGCGATCTGGAACAGGGCCATCTCGTCGAACTCGAGAAAATCGATCTCCAGGTACAACGTCGGCGTCCCGAGCGACACGATCAGCGTCTCTGCATCGCGCGGATTGTCGAGGACCGGCATCCGCGGCGGCTCGTCGGCCGGTGGATCGGGATCGACCGGCTCGTCTCCGACCAGGTCGACACGCAGGGAGTCCGTGTCGACGTGCCCGACGGCGTCCGATACCCGGGCGAAGATCAGCAGTCTCCGCCGGCCGTCGGCAAACGCCTCCCGGGCTCGTTG
>DATFKK010000058.1 GCA_035268685.1 Candidatus Krumholzibacteriia bacterium
CGAGGTGCTGCCGCGGAGCGGGGATCTGCGCGCACAGCCGGCGGATGAGTTCGAGGTCGTCGGGCTCGAGGGTGCGTTGCCCGGTGCGCGGGTCGTAGGGGGTCTGGACGAGGACCTTGCCCTGGTCCTTGCGCTCGATGGCGTCGAGGCGCACGGGGGCGCGGGTGACGTAGCGGGCGACGCGCTCCTGCCGCTCGGTGTCGCCGGGTCGGATGGGCTCGCCGGCCCACACGCTGAAGCCGGAGTGTTCCCAGGACAGCAGCATCTGCTCGGTGTGTTCTCGCAGGCGTCGGGCCTGGCGCAGGCGGGCGAGGACACGGCGCCGGAACAGTTCGGCGATGGCCGTCACGTCCCAGCCGGCGACCCATTCGAAACGGTGAGCCGGTGGTCCGAGGGGTCCACGTCATCCGTCTGCGTTCGCGCGAGGGCGTGACCACGCAGAAGGTGTCGGTGATCCGGTAGACGCCGGGAATCCGGCGGGGTGGACGCTAGCGCACCACCCCGTCCGGGTCGTAGCGGCGACGCACCCGCTCGAGACGGGCGAGGTCCACGCCCGCCTGGCTCTGCTCGCGTTCGTCCTCGCCGGAGTCCTCGGTCAGGAAGTTCACGTAACCGCCGCGTCCGGCGATGCGGTGGACGTTCCGCCAGCAGTCGCGCACCCAGGCCACGTTCTCCTCGTCGTCGTCGGCGTCCTCCCAGGCGCCGGCGACGTTCACGATGAAGCGGGCGTCGCGGTGGGCGGCCGACGTCTGTGCCCCGTTGCGCGCCACGGCGCCGCCGAGCTGGAAGACCAGGATGGCCGCGTGGGGAGAGGGGATGCGCGCCGCGTGCTCGCGCAGCACCGCGGCGGTCTCTTCGTCGAAGCGATCGAGGTACTCGGACTTCCAGTAGTAGCGACGGCCCTTCGGCTGGAGAGGATCGAGCATCTGCTGATGCTCCACGAAGGGCTTGCGGTCGACCAGGTCGGCCACGGGGTCACCGAAGTCCCGGGCCGGTGCGACCTCGCGTGCCGCGGTTTCGGGGTCGCCGCCGTGGCAGACCGCCAGGCCCGCGATCGGTCGACCGTGCAGTTCCTCGGGCAGGAAGGGTGCGGGCGGCGCGTTGCGCAGCACCAGCAGGTAGGTCAGCTCCTCGGAGGCCGCGTCGGTGAGTTCGCCGAAGCGCCGGGTGACCGCCTCGGACTCCTCGGCACGCCGGACGATGAGACCGCAGGTCATCGCGTCGTCGGCGAGGCGGAGACGGTAGTGGAATCGCGTGACGACGGCTGCGCCTCCCCCTGCGCCGCGCAGCGACCAGAAGAGCTCGGGGTGCTCCCGTTGGTCGGCGGTCAGCACCTCTCCCTCGCCGGTGACGAGCTCGACCGCTTCGAGATGATCGCAGGTCAGCCCGTAGCGCCGCGAGAGCCAGCCGAAGCCGCCGCCCACGGTCAGGCCCGCGATCCCCGTCTCCGAGACGATGCCCGAGGGAAGGAGCAGGCCGTGCGGCGTGGTGGCCGCGTCGACGTCGGCCAGGGTGGCCCCCGGCTCCACGTGGGCACGGCGCGCGCTGGCGTCCACTTCGACACGCCGCCGGTGGGAGAAGTCGACGAGCAGACCGCCCTCGGCCAGAGCGCGGCCCGCGATGTTGTGGCCGCCTCCGCGCACGGTGAGCGCCACGCCGTGGTCCCGGGCGAAGCGCACGCAGCGCGCCGCGTCGGCGGCGTCGTCGCAGCGGGCGATCAGCGCCGGGCGGCGCTGGATCATGGCGTTCCAGATCTGACGGGCCTCGTCGTAGCCGGGCTCGCCGGGCGCCAGGGAACCTCCGGCCAGCTCCTCGCGCAGCGCCCGCACCGCCGCCGGGTCGACCTGCACGGGCTCTCCCTGTCGATCTCGGAAGGACACGGAATCCATGCTCTCCTCCTGGAATCGGGTCGTCGAAGCAGTCTCAGGCTCGCGACGTTGCCGTGTGCACTCCAGTGGAGGATCTGGACCGAAGCGGTTCTGAAAGTGGACTGGTCGTGAGAGCGGCACGCCCGTTACCCTGATCGGCATGAAGGGCTACGGACAGTTCTGCCCGGTGGCCAAGGCCTCGGAGATCCTGGCCGAACGCTGGACTCCCCTGGTGCTGCGCGAGCTGCTCGCCGGTAGCCACCGCTTCAACGACCTGCGACGAGGTGTGCCTCTGATGTCGCGGTCTCTGCTCTCCAAGCGGCTGCGCTCGCTCGAGGACGCAGGCGTGGTCGAGCGTCGCGCGCGCCCGGGTCTCCAGGCCCACGAGTATCACCTCACGCCCGCCGGCGAGGAGCTCCGACCGCTCGTCGAGGTCCTGGGAAACTGGGGACAGCGATGGGTGCTCGCCGACGTCGAAGAGGACGACCTCGATCCCTCGCTGCTGATGTGGGACATCCGGCGGGGCGTGCGCACCGAGCACCTGCCCGAAGATCGCATCGTCGTGCGCTTCGACCTACGGGACGTCGCCGGAGCGCACGGGCGTTGGTGGCTGGTCGTGGGCGGCGGCGAAATCGATCTCTGCCTGACCGACCCCGGCTTCGAGGTGGGCCTGCACCTGCGGGTCTCCCAACGCACGCTCACCCGCTACTGGCTGGGCCAGATCGACTGGTCGCAGGCCCTGGCCGACGACCTCGAGCTGGTTGGCCCTCGCTGGCTGCAGCGCTCGATCCCCACGTGGCTCGGACGCAGTGCCTTCGCCGGGGTCGAGCGGCCCTCAGGACCTTCGGGATGACGGGGGCGGTAGACCGAAGCTGCCGCTGCCGCGGTGGAAGTGCGAAGGCTTCCGTCGCGGAACATCCCCAGACATCCCCAGGTGTCACCCGACCGGACGGGTCACGGGGTCACGTGCTCTCGTACAACGTCGGCGCCTTGCCGCGGCCCTCGTGCTGGGGATCGGGGTCGTGGCTTCAGTGCGATGATCTGGTCACAACGCTCCCACCGAAATCGAGACCGCGTTCTCTGTGAGAGGGAGCGACGACTCGGCCAGGCAGACCACACCGCCCGGGCCGATCGGCCGATCGAGCCTCGCGAGAGTTTCGAAGCTCCGCACGGCATCCCGCCCCGGCGACGCCGTCTTCTCGAACTATTCTGAGGGCGATGATGCCCTACATCCCGCCGCAGGTGGTGGCGACGAGCCACGTACGCTGGCCGCGGCATCCGCTGCAGCGCTCGCCGAAGTGCTATGACGCCATCCTGCAGGAGGTGTGGTGATGAGCGAACGCATCGACGGCCTCTGCGAATGCCTGTCGCTCAGCGTTGTGGCCCATCACTATGCGACACTCGCCGACGAGGTCGTCTGGCTGTCGGATTACGACCCGCAGTCTTCTCTCGCTTGATTGAACTCCTCGATCCACCGCGCGTGCGACTCGTCCGCCGGGTCGAGCAGGCTCAGCGCTCCAGCGGCGCCGGCCCGTGCCTCCTCGCTTCGCCCGAGGCCGCAGAGGACGTTTGTCACGGCGACTAGCGAGCGCAGCCGCTGGGAATTCGTCGGCGCGTTGATCGCGTCGTGAATCGCGAGTTCGGCGCGATACTCGATGAGCGCCCCGTCCAGATCGCCGAGCCCCTCGAGCGCTTTCGCGCGCCCGCGTACGAGCGTGGCGTACTCGAGGCTCGTCTCCCCGATCTGCGACTTGAAAACCGGCCTGACGTCGTCGATCAGCTCGAGCGCCCGGCGGTAGTCTTCCATCCGCAGCGCGACGCTGCTCATGTTCACGCGCGTCCGAGCCCCCGCGAGACTTCCCTCGCCCAGGGCGGCGTCGCGCATCGCCGCGACCTCCTGCAGCATGGCGAGGGATCGATCGTAGTCACCTTGCTGATAATGCACGTTGGCGAGGTTTTCCATGGGGACCGCGATCCGCTGATGAACCTCGCCGTACACACGCTCCGAGGCCTCGATCGCCTCCTGGAAGATCGCGACGGCCTCGTCGAAGTCGCCGCGCCGCATTTTGGAGACGGCCACGTTGTTCAGCGCGTACAGCAGTAGGACGTCGTCGGCCGCTTCGCGCCGGTGGGCGAGGGACTCCTCCGCGTAGCGCTCGGCGAGCTCGGCGTCTTCACGCCAGTACGTCGCGAGCATCGAGCGAACCTCCGCGATGTACGCCAGAGCCGAAGGAAGGTCGAGTTCCGCGGCGGCGTAGAGTTCTTCAGCGTCCGCCAGGGCGTCCTCCGCCTCCTGGTATCGAGACAGATTCGTGCAGGTCCGGGCGAGGTCGGTGTAGACCGTCACGGCCTCGTAGGCGTGTTCATCCCCGAGCGTCAGGAGAATCTCGAGCGCGCTCGCGTAGTTCGCGGCGGCGCTCTGCCGGTCCCCCCGGTCGGCCAGCGCTTCCCCGAGCCCGCGGTGCGACGCGGCCTGATCCGGCCCGTTCTCGTCCGGCGTCCCTTCCCGGAGCTGGAGCGCGATCCGTAGTTCTTCGATGCCCTCGTTGACCTGCCCCAGGCTCGCGAGGGTGTTGCCGAGGAAGGAGCGGACCTCCGCTTCGATCATGGGCTGATCCTCGAGCGTCTCGCCCGCATTTTCCGAGGCCTTCATGAGGACTTCGCGCACGGTGACGTCGCGTGACTCCCCGGCGACGGGGTCGGGCGCGATGAGCACCTGCTGGAGGAAGTCGCTCATCGCCAGCGCCCGCGCCGCCTCACGCCGCGCGACCTCGGTCTGCTCGATCGCGACCGCGCGCTCCGACTCGGCGACCTCGCGCTGCTCCGCCTCGGCTTCCCGCGCCGCGAGCGCCAGGTCGCGCTGCTCCCGCGCCACGGCAGCCTGCCACGTCGTGCCCGCGAGGCCGAGCAGCACCGCCGCCGACACCGCGCCCGCGAACGCCACGTCGATCCTGCCCGCCGGAGGTCCGAACAGGGGAACTCAGTCGAGCGCCCGACGGAAGTCCTCGATCAGGTCCTCGAGGTTCTCGATTCCCACCGAGCAGCGGATCAGCGTCTCGGGGATCCCCAGTTCGGCTCGCGCCTCGGGCGTCAGTTCCACATGGCTGGTCACGGCCGGCGGGCCGATCAACGTCCCCACCGAACCCAGGCTCGCGGCGCGATGCGCGTAGCGCAGCCCGCCGAGGAAGCTCCTGACCTCGTCCATCCCTCCGCGCAGGGAGAAGCTGACCAGGCCCCCGAAGCCCCGCATCTGGCGGTCGGCGATCTCGTGTCCGGGATCGTCCTCGAGGCCGGGGAAGTACACGCGCTCGACGGCGGGGTGCCCGGTGAGGAAACGGGCGAGCCCGGCCGCGTTCTCGTTCTGTCGCAGTACGCGCAACTCGAGCGTCTTGAGGCTGCGGATGAGGAAGTAGGCCACCGGCGCAGCGAGCGTCGCCCCGTTGATCTCGCGGAAGCGGAAGATCTCGCGCACGAGGTCCTCGCGTCCACACACCACGCCGCCCATGGCGTCGGAGTGCCCGCCGAGGAACTTCGTGGCGCTGTGCAGGACCAGATCCGCGCCCATTTCCAGCGGACTCTGGTTGATCGGCGAAGCGAAGGTGTTGTCGACCACCACGACGGCGCCGCGCGCGTGGCCGGCGCGTGCCAGGCGCTCGATGTCGAGGATCTTCATGGTCGGATTCGTGGGCGTCTCCAGGTAGAGCAGATCACAGCCCTGCTCGACCGCCGCCTCGAGGATCTCGTGGTCCTCGGTTGGACAGAGTTCGACCTCGACCCCGTAGCGCGGGAGGAACTCGAGGAAGATCCGGCTGGTCCCGCCGTAGGTGTCGCGGATGCTGACCACGCGCCGACCGGGCTCGAGGAGAGCGAACAGGGTGTTGCTCACCGCCGCCATGCCGGTGGCGAAGCTCGTGGCGGCCTCGGCGCCCTCGAGCTGTCGCATCTTCTCCTCGAACACCTCCACGGTGGGATTGGTGTTGCGGCTGTAGATGTGCCCGGGCGCCCGTCCGGCTCCGACCTCCATCCACTCGTCGAGATCATCGAACCCGAAGGTGACGCTGTGCACCACGGGCACCTGGGTCGCACCCTGCCAACCGAGTCCTTCCTCGCCGCTCCAGACCGCGCGCGTTCCCGGCCCGATGTTCTTCTCGCGTTCCGCCATGACCTGGTCCTTCTCGAAATGGTTGCGTATGTCGCGGGGAGGGTACCGCGCCTCATGCGTCTCGCCGCCCGCCGTGCTCGAGGACGATCCGCCGCAGGATGCCGGCGAGGTGGACCACCGAGTCCACGTCGACCCACTCCTCCTCGGTGTGCAGACCGCCCCCGGTCGGTCCGAGGATCACCGCCTCCGTCCCGACCTCGCCGAGCAGTCCCGAGTCCTCCCACCAGCCGTGGTGCTGCCGACGTCCCGGTCGGCCCGTGACCTCCTCCACGGCGGCGAGGGCGGTCCGGACCAGGGGGGCGTGGGGATCGATCTCGTAGGGAGGGCGCCAGAGCACCGGCTCGATGGTGGCCTCGAGCTCCACCACCCGCTCGCGGGCGCGGTCCAGGGCCGTCTGCAGATCCGCGTGGACCTCGTCCCGGGTCTGCCCCGGAATCGAGCGACACTCCACGTCCGCGTGACAGGCATCGGCGTAGACGAAGAGGTGCCGCCCGCCGGTGAGCACGGGAACGTGCAGCGAGGCCGGCCCCAGGGCCGGATGGACCTGCGCGGTCGACCACTCCCGCCGCAGCCGATCCAGTTCGACGAGCACCTGACCCATGTGGAGGTTGGCGTCGACGCCGAGATCGGGACGCCCCCCGTGGGCCATCCTCCCCCGGGTGCCGACCCGGAAGATCCCGAAGCCCCGGTGGCCGATCACCACGTCCAGATCGCTCGGTTCGATCACGATCGCCGCGTCGGTGCGTACGGTCTCCAGGAGGGCGGCCGAGCCGATGCTCTCGTGCTCCTCGTCGGCGACGAAGGCGAGCACGAGATCGCCGTCCAGCCGCAGGTCCTCCTCCGCGACCGACTGGGCCACGGCCAGGACGGCGGCCATGCCGCCCTTGGTGTCCTGGGCGCCCCGGCCGAACACCTTCCCGTCGCGATGGTCACCGGAGAAGGGTGCGGCCATGCCGCCGACCCCGACCGTGTCGAGGTGGACGTTGATCATCAGGGAGGGGCCCCCACCGGCCCCGGGCCGGCGCGCCACCACGTTCGCCCGGCACGCGCCGAGATCGTGGAGCTCGGCGTCCCAGCCCCACGAGTCCAGCAGGCCCGACACGAAACGGGCGATCTCGAGCTCGCCCGGACCGTCCGGATCCAGACCCGGATTTCGCGAGTCGATCCGGACCAGGCTCTGCAGGAGGGAGACGAGGGCGTCGCGGTCGATGCTCATGGGCGGCACTCTATCCGATCGCCGGCGAGGGGGCCTCAGGGAATTCGTCGCCCGTTCCCTGCGTGGCGTCGCACGAAAGCCGGAGACGCGGACAAGATCGGCGCGGACGCTCTCGATCGACCGCAGCGTGGCGGCGGCCGCTGCTGGCGAACCGTCCAATCCTCATCCACCGAAGTGCTCACCGCGAGCGGTTCCGGTCGACAAAGGAACCCCACGTCACATCGTGAGGCGGGCTCTTCTCGTCCGTCCGAGAACGGGCCGCGCGCGACGCACGAGGGCCCCGCACCGTGCGGTGCGAGGCCCTCAGGTCGGGACACGTTTCGTGCGCCGCGTCAGCGGACGACGGTCACGCGAGTGCTCAGCACCTGGCCGGCTACCACCGCCTTCGCGAGGTACATGCCGGAACCGACCGCGCGGCCGTCCTGATCGCGGCCGTCCCACGTCAGGGCCGCGGTGCCCGCGTCGGCGCGCAGCTCGCGGACGGTTCGGCCACGCACGTCGTACACGGTGACGGTCTGCGCGGCGTGAAGCGCAGCGCCGAACTGGAAGACGGTCGCCCGGTCGGTGACGGACGGACTCGCCGACAGACGGAACGACACGTCGCTCGCCGTCGGCGCGGAGGTCGCGCCGCTGCGAACCGGGATCGTCTCCTTGTACACCTCGCCTTCGAGCGAACGGAACACGACGCGCAACTCGCCGTCGACCAGACCGTCGAGCGGCAACGCGGCCGCGCCGCTATCGTCGGTGTAGCGGTTGTCCTGGAAGTCGCCCGCCCGACGACTCGATCCCGCTTGGATCTGCAAGACCGAGACGAGAACGTTCTCGACCGGATTGCCGAACTCGTCGATCACGCCGAATTCGTAGGGACATTCCAGGCACGCCGGATCGATGACCTCAGGGAAGAGCAGCGTCCAGCTGCGCGGCGGAGCGCGGCGGATGTCCATGTCCGGGTCCCCGAGTAGATTGTACATCCAGGCGTTGTCGTTGTAGTGGGCCGCGGCCATCTCCGCCTCGGCCGTCTCGATCGCCTGGGCGTGCTTGGTCAGCCCGTAGTCGTACACGGCCCGGAACATCGCGCGGTCGAGCTCGTGATTCGGGGTCGTGTAGCTCGGCACGCTCGCCCCGTAGTGCGCGACGGCGGCGTCGGAGGTCTCGAGCCAACGCTCGCCGATGCAGTCCTCGGTGTCGAGGTTCGCGTTCGTGCACGCGAACGACCAGATCACCGGGGTCTCGGGGGCATTCGCGAGACCGCTCACGTCGGACAGGTTGTAGTACTCGTTGGAGGTGTTCCAACCGGTCCACGCGCTCGAATTGCCGTGGCCACGGTAGGCGACGAGACCGACGCCCTCATTGATGAACCCGCTGACGTCGGCGTCGCCGACCGACGAGTCGTCACCGTAGAAGGTGTTGAACGAAGGCGGGGTCGAGTAGGTCGCCAGCCGCACGGATTCGTGGGCGCCGACGTACTTGCCCGGCGCGTTCTCCTTGTGGGCCACGAGGCCGACCTCGCGAAAATTCGTGAACAGCAGCCGACCGTCCATGTAGTTCAGGAGTTTCGCGACCTGAGCCTCGAGATCCGTCGCGCCGTCGACGGACAGACGACCCAAGTAGATCTCCTCATCGAGGTCGACGCCGTTCGTGCTGGCATAGGAATCGTCGGTCGGCACGTCGCTCGTGTAGAGCTCCATGGGCGACGCGCACTGCGGGATGTCGTCGGTGTCGCCGACCAGCAGGCAGTACTTGTCACGGTTCACCGGGCGGGACTCGTACCAGTCCCTGATCGCCAGGCGGATATCGGAGCAGAAGCTGCCCACGTCCTCGAGTTGGAGCTCGGTGACGAGGTAACCGCGCCCTTTCTTCTGGTTGATGAGCGGCAGCAGCGCGTCGCGCAGCTCGGCTCGGTACACGAAGAGGTAGTCGGCCTCGAAGGTCAGCGGGTTCACCGGAAAGAACTCTGCCACGAGTTCCCAGTTCAGGTAGCGGAGCCCCGCGATCCGCTCGCGCTCGAGCGTGATCGGTTCGCGCGAACCCACCCCACCCTGATGTACGAAGGTCGCGCGGAAGACCGGACTCACGAGCAGCGCGCCCTCGGCCGGATCGAACTTGCAGGGGTAGAGGAGGCATTCGGCCTCCGGGATCGCCCGGCCACCGCTGCCGAGGACCTGGCGCGTGCCGTCCTCGGGCGGCCAGGGTCCTTGGAACGCGTAGATCTCTTCGTCGAAGAGGAACTGCGCGGGCGCGCCGTCTTCGTCCTCGAGGTCGAAGTCGCCGAACTGGAAGTCCCGCTCGGGTACGGGCTGCGGATACACGAGATCGATCCCGCCGACCGGGACGTACTCAGCCTGGACCTCGGCGAGCTGGACCTCGACCTGCTCGGCTGGCAGGGCCAGACGCAGCTGCACGGCCGGAAGCTTCGGCGCGCCCGGCTGGGCGATCTGGCCGAGTCCGGGGAAGAAGACTTCCTGGTAGGTCCGTTGGTCCGGACCGATTCGTTCGACGACCCAGAATCCGGGGATCCGGACCTCGACGGAGGTGAAGTCGGCGTCGCCTTCGAGCGCCACGACGCGCGCCGGCGTGCCGGGTTCGGACTGGCCGTCGAGCGAGATCCACTCCGCGTCTTCGCGCGGCGGCGGGAACTGGGCGAGGGCGTCGGAGACGAGGAAGAACGCGAGGGCGAAGATCGAGAGGAGCGCAGGTTGGGAGCGCATCGAAATCCTCCAGGGGCAAGTGCGGAATTCCGAGCGACGTCACCGCTCATGAAGGCTAACACACCCGACCGATGGATCGCACACGCCGGAGTGTACGGCCCCGCAAGGGTCGCGTGGCCGCGGCCGTGGCTTCAGCGCGCGGATCTGGTCACAACGCTCCCACCGG
>DATFKK010000059.1 GCA_035268685.1 Candidatus Krumholzibacteriia bacterium
AACGAGGTCGGGACGTCGCCACTCGCCGCCGGATCCGAGGTGGACGATCCGCGCGTCGAACTCGCGGGCCAGGGCGGCCGCGCGGTGCAGGACCACGACGCCACGCGAGTCCACGAGCAGGGGTTCGACACCGTCGACCACGGAGATCAACGCTCGCGCGGCCGGGTCGTAGAGCGGGCGCGTCCGTTCGTCGGCGTTGCGTTCGTAGTGGGCCAGGTCGTCGCGCGCGTGCTCGGCGTCGAGCAGGCTCTGCCGCACCGCGGCCACGGCTCCCATGAGCGAGCCCGGGTAGGTGCCCGCCCCCCACCCGAGGCCGCGCAGGGCCACGGCCACGCCGTACTCCTCGCGCAGCACGCGCTCGCGGGGCGTGCCCTCACCGAGATGGACGACGGCGGCACGGCCTCGCAGGATTCCCTGTTCGGGGATCACCGCCGCCACCGCGAAGCCGGCCTCGAGCAGCGCGGTTCGCGTGTCCTCGTCGAGCACCAGGCCGTCGACCACGCGCAGTTCGGGGTGCAGGGCGGTGCTCCCCGCACTGGGGCCGGCGAGGCCGGGATCGCCGTCGGCGGCGTCTCCGCCCAGGCGCGCGTCGGCGAGTTCCCGTTCGAGCCAGGGCTCGAAGAAACCGGCGTAGACCCGCAGACCCTCGCCCGCCCACACCCGGGTGTCGGGCGGAACGTCGACGTCGCCGCGCGGCCCGACCGCGACGATCCGGTCCTGGCGGGCGACCACGGTGCCGTCGTCGATCACCTCGCCGGGGCCGACCACGACCGTGGCACCGACGATGGCGTGGGAGGTCTGGGCGGCCGCGGGCGACGAGGCGCACACGGCGACCAGGCACAGGACCGCGGAGGTCCTCGGCGCTCGGCGGGCTGCACCCGCGAGGTCACGCAGGGACAAGACGATGTCCTTTCGCTGGGAATCGGCGAGCCGCGGGGCCGGGCGGGGCCCGCAGCGGGGCCGGAGAGCGTAGCGCGGTGGGTACCGAGGGGGCAAGGGGACGGAGACGCGTGCTATGCTCGCGGCCCCCTGCGCCACCACCGGAGTCGAGAGTCCCATGCGCCGACCGACGAGTGCGACGTCCGCCGTCCTCCTCTTCTTCCTCCTCGCATTCCCGCTCGCCGGCTGCGGCGACGACGACGATCCGACCGGACCGAACGGGGGGAACGACCCGGATCCGACGGCCGCCTCGATGACCGCCGTCGTCGACGGCGAGGCCTGGACGGCGGTGACCGCGAGCGCCTTCGTGTCGACGAGCGGCTTCGTCACGATCGGAGCGTCGAACGTCGGCGGGGAGTTCGGGATCGGTCTGGGGTTCCCCGACCAGGGAGTCGGGACCTACGCCATCGGACCGGGCGCGATCACCAACGCCAACGTGATCTCGCTGGCCGGAGCCTCCTGGATCGCCAGCACCGATCGCGGCAGCGGCTCGATCGTCGTGACCGAGCGCAGCGACGACCGGATCGTGGGGACCTTCTCGTTCACGGCGCCGCTGGCGTCCGGATCGGGTCCTCCCGACACCCGCACCGTGACCGACGGTGCGTTCGACCTGCCGATCGACGTGCAGTAGGGAGACGACGGAATCGGCGCATCGGCACCGCCCTCTCTGTGCGAGCTTCTCGCGATCAGCGGCACTCGTGTCACTGGGTCCCTCGTCCCGTCTCGCTCTCGTGCCGTCGCGCCCGACTCCTGCCTTCTCGACCGCACCGCCGCTCTCGCTCTGTCCGTATCGCGCCGACGGTGCTACCCTGCCGCCTCGCTCGCACCGAGCCACCAACGTGCACCCCGACGAACCGCACCGAGCCGTCCATGAACGCACCCTCCGCCCGCACCGCCGCCGAGCTCGATCTGTCCCTCGCCCGCGTCGACGCCGTCGTGAAACTGCTCGACGAGGGTAGCACCGTTCCCTTCATCGCCCGGTACCGCAAGGAAGTCACCGGCAACGCCGACGACGAGACGGTGGCGAAGATCGCCGAGCGCATCGCCTTCCACCGCGAACTCGACGAGCGCCGCGACGCGATCCTGAAGAGCATCGACGAGCAGGGAAAACTGAGCGACGAGCTCCGCGCGAAGATCGAGGCGGCGACCACGAAGACCGAGCTCGAAGACCTGTACCTCCCCTACCGCCCCAAGCGCCGGACCCGCGCCACGATCGCCAAGGAGCGCGGGCTCGAACCACTCGCCGATCGCATGTGGGCGCAGGCCGACGAGAGCGGCGACACGCTGCGGATCGCCGCGGACTTCGTCGACACCGAGAAGGACGTCCCGACCGCCGACGACGCCCTGCAGGGCGCGCGCGACATCGTCGCCGAGCGCGCGACCGAGACCGTGGTGCTGCGCGAGATGGTCCGCCGGCTCACCCGCGACCAGGGCACCGTGCGCGTGAAGGCCGCCCGCGGGAAGAAGGACGAGAAGAGCAAGTTCAGCGACTACTACGACTACGAGGAGCGCGTCGCCCGCATTGCGCCGCACCGGATCCACGCGATCCTGCGCGGCGAGAAGGAAGGCTTCCTGTACCCGCGAGTGACCGCCGACACGGACCGCGCCAAGCAACTCCTGTTCGACCGTGTCGTCGGGCGCCGGCGCTCGATCTGGCGCGACCACGTACGGACCGCGCTGGCCGATGCCTACGACCGCCTGCTCGGCCCGCAGATCGAGACCGAGATCCGCGTCGACCTGCGCCTGCGCGCCGACGACAAGGCCATTGCCGTGTTCGCGTCGAACCTCGAGGATCTGCTCATGGCTCCGCCCTTCGGCGGCAAGCCCGTCCTGGCCATCGATCCGGGACTACGCACCGGCTGCAAGGTCGTGATCCTGGGTGCCACGGGTGCGCTGCGCGAAGACGGCCTGGTCCACCCCACCGCCCCTCGCAGAGATGTCGAGGGAACGAAGCGCGCCCTCGACCGATGGTTCGCGAAACACGACGACATCGCGGCCATTGCCATCGGCAACGGCACGGGCGGCCGCGAGACCTTCGACGTGGTGCAGGCCCACGTGCGCGAGCGTGGCTGGAGTCTACCGGTGGTCCTGGTGAACGAAGCCGGCGCCTCGGTCTACTCGGCCTCGGAGATCGCCCGCGAGGAACTGCCCGACCACGACGTCACCGTCCGGGGCGCCGTTTCGATCGGCCGCCGTCTCCAGGACCCCCTTGCCGAGCTGGTGAAGATCGATCCGCGTTCCATCGGAGTGGGTCAGTACCAGCACGACGTCGACTCGAAGCGGCTCGCGCGTGCACTCGAGGACGTCGTCGAGCGTTGTGTCAACCAGGTCGGCGTGGACGTCAACACCGCCTCGCCGGCCCTCCTCGGTTACGTGAGCGGTCTCAACGCGCGCCTGGCTCGCAACATCGTGGCCTTCCGCGACGAGGCCGGGGCGATCCGCCGCCGCGTCGACCTGAAGAAGGTCAAGGGCCTCGGCGCGAAGACCTTCGAACAGGCCGCCGGCTTCCTGCGTGTGCGCGACGGTGATCCGCTCGACGACAGCGCGGTGCATCCAGAGCGTTACGGCCTGGTGAAGAGCATCGCCCGCGACCTCGGTCGTGACGTGTCGGAACTCGCGGGCGACACCGCTGCCGTCCGCAGGATCGATCCGAAGCGATACGTGGACGACGATGTCGGGCTCTACACGCTGCAGGACATCGTGACCGAACTCGAGAAACCCGGGCGTGACCCCCGCGACCGCTTCGAGGCCGTGGGCTTCCGTGACGACGTCCACGAACTCGAAGACCTCCGGACCGACATGGTACTCCCCGGCGTGGTCACCAACGTCACGCACTTCGGCGCCTTCGTCGACGTCGGCGTGCACCAGGACGGCCTGGTCCACGTGAGCCAGATCGCCGACCGCTTCGTCCAGGATCCTTCGGACGAACTCCACGTCGGACAGGCCGTCACCGTGCGCGTGCTCGACGTCGACCGTGATCGACGGCGTGTCGCGTTGACGATCAAGGGCGTGTGACGACGAAGGGGGTGAGCCGGACGGCTCACCCCCCCTCGCGCGCCGATCCCGTGTCGACCGGCGGAACTCTAGAGTTCGGCTCCGACCTCGGTGGGCGCGGGCTCTTCCTCACGGCTCGGTGCGGTGTCGTCGGCCATGCCGGTGTCGTCGGCAACGACCGGCGCGTCCTCGTTCGCTCCGTCCTCGTCCGCTTCGAGTTCGATGCCCAGGGTCGAAGCGAAGCTCTCGACGAAGTCGTCGATCGCGTCGGCCGCACCGCTCGCGAAGGCAGCCAGATCGAAGCTCTCGTCCTCGGACGCGTCCCGCGCGATACCGCGCAGCTCGTGGCGCAGGTCGTGCGTGGCCTCGCGGATCTCGGCCCGCTGCTCCCGCGAGAGACCCGAGTTGCCGCGGGCGAAGACCTTCGTCTCGTCGTGGATGGCCTGGCCGATCTTCTGCGCGGAGCGGATCGCGCCCGGAGCGGCACCGCGATCGCCGTCCTCCAGTTCGGCTCGCCGCCCGGCCTCACGGGCCGCCTCGAGTGGAGAACGACGTTCGACCTCTTCGCTCTCTTCGGTTCCGGACACCGGCTCTGCCGGTCGACTGATCGGCAGCGGATCCGCCTGAACCGGTTCCTGCGTTCCGGGGGTCGTGGCCTGGGTCCGACTCTGGAACGAGACCTTCGAGACCAGCAACGACGCGATCGACATCTGGACCTGCATGGTGAGCGGCTCCCGGACGAAGGACTCTCGGTGACGTTGTCCGCCTTCGATTGCAGGGATCGGCGGACCCCGCGGGACCTTGAGGAGAAACCGAGAGGAACTCCACTCAACCCACGACCGCTGCACACCGCTGCCGGCTCACGCGCTGGAAGAGCGCACGGTCGACCCATTCGTCGGCGATGCGGGTGAACAGATCACGCCCACCGTCGTGCTCGCCGACACACCGCTTGTACTCCGCGAGGTAGAACGCAGCCTCGGGGACGAGACGACGGGGGTAGTGGCGCACCGTGTCCGCGAACTCCGACGCAGTCGCACGTGACAGCATGGCCTCGGCCGTGCGCCCCCACAGATGATCGGCCGCGCTCAGGGTCTCGAGGCGCGCGCGGGCCGATCGGCCGTCGCCGCGGTCCACGTGGGCCAGGGCCTCGAGCAGGCCCAGGTGCGCCGCCTGGGTCGTCGCGGCGGGGCCGGCGTCGTGCGCACGATCGGCCAGGACGAGAACGGCCGGGGAATCGGAGGCCAGCCAGCGGGCCAGTGCCGACCACCCCATCGTCCAGACCTGGTCGGGGTGGTGCTCCGGAACCGCTTCGCGTGCCCGCTCCAGGGCGGTGTGCGCGGCGTGCTGGTCGCCGAACGCCAGGGCGACCTCGGCGTCCATCAACAAGAGCCGGATCCTTCGATCGGACGAAGAGCACGCATCGATGGCCGCGGGCAACGCATTGCGCACGAGAGAAATCGCCAGTTCGTCGAGCCCACCGTAGTGCAGACTCAGGAGCGCCTGCTCCACCACCGCGGGCTGATCGGGAAAGCTCTCGACCAGGCGCATGGCGGTCCGGCGCATCACACCAGGACCGCCGTCGGCCCGGCAGGCATCGAGCAGCATCAAGGTCAGCTGTTCGGCATCGGGACCGTCCGGCCTCAGGTCCGCGAGCAGATTGCACGCCATGTCGGCCCGAGCCGCCGCCGAGTCGTACTGCGCCGTGTCGACCAGGTTCATCAGCGCGAACCACAGTTCCCGGCGCGTGCGCCGGTCGCGGTGGCGAAGATAGGCGTCGGCGAGGGCCGTGTTTCCCCAGTCCAGGGTCCCCTCGACCGTGCCCAGGTGGGCCAGGCCCAGAGCACAGGCGTGGTCCAGCGGCCCTCCTTCGAGCTGACAGAACTCGCGCACGGCCTGCGCGGGCCGCCCCAGTGCCGTGGCGCACAATGCAGCCTTGTACAACGCAGTGTGCCCCTCACCTCGGTCCGGATGCGCTCGATGCAGCTCGAGGTACAGATCCCGCGCCTCGGCAAAGCGACACTGGTGCACCAACTGATCGGGAAGCGAGAGGAACGACAGGTACAGCGGCGCCCCGCGCGCTCGCAATCGGAGTCGGCGCATCCGGATCGGCTCGCGGCCGTTCGCCACCCGGAGGTGGGACCGGCTGAGGGGAAAGGGTTCGTGCACGTCGAGCACCTTGCGGCCGTCGACGGTCACCACGAACCGGGATCCCTCCGCGATCAACCCGAGCCGACAGCACGAACCCGGCGCGGGACGCAGGTCGAGCGACCGTCCCACCAGACGCCCTTGACGGGCCAGTCCGAGCGTGACCCTCTCCGACCGGCCGAGGTGCAGGCGCAAGTACGCGTTCCGCTCGTCGGTGTCGGGAGAGACTTCCACGGCGACCTCCCACGCGCAGAGATCCGTCGGGACCACGATGTCGAGCTCGGCTCTCCATTCGCCGCTCATCGCGACCGGAGTTCGGAGGGCCGCGGACGGGGCCAGGACCCACGCGCCGGATTCGCTCGCGACACTTCCATCGATCAGGAGCGGCGACTCGTCAGGAGCGTCGCTGCGACCGTCGACCCGGACGAAGTCGTGCAGTGACGATCTTCCCTCGAGCACGTCCTCGAGTTCGTCGGCCAGGACGTTGGCGTCGGCGAAGCGATCGGCCGGATCCAGGGCCAGACACCGGGTGACCAGCGGCACCAGTGGTGCCCACACCCGACTGGGGTCGAGCGGTTCGATCTCCCCGTGCAGCGTGCGGTCGACACACTCGGCCGGCGAATCGACCCCGGCCGGCATCTGCAGCG
The DNA here is from genome assembly GCA_035268685.1 of Candidatus Krumholzibacteriia bacterium. NCBI lineage: Bacteria > Candidatus Krumholzibacteriota > Candidatus Krumholzibacteriia > Candidatus Krumholzibacteriia bacterium. Next base: position 6,726 of record DATFKK010000059.1, read on the forward strand.
TGAGGATCTCGTAGAGGATGGCCCCGAGCGAATACACGTCGCTCGTGGGACCGACATCCTTCGATCCCCGCATGCACTCGGGCGCGAGGTAACCCATGGTGCCGCCACGACCCGCACGGTCCACGACCTCGGTCCGGCAGGCCAGTCCCCAGTCGATGACGAAGGGCTCGCCGTGCGGAGTCACGATCAGGTTCGAAGGCTTCAGGTCCCGATGCATCACGCCGTGCTGGTGCGCGAATCCCACGGCCCGACAGATGTCCAGGAACAGACGCACCAGACGCCGCCGCGGGAACTCCTCGAGAACATCGGTGTCTTCGGCGCGACGGGCATCGAGAACGTCGTCGAAGGTCCGTCCTTCCACGTAGCGCATCGTGTAGTAGGCGCCGTGCTCGGCGTCGAAGCCGATCCGGTGGACGGGCACGATCCCGGCGTGGCAGAGCTGCCCGGCGATCTGCGCCTCGTGCAGGAGCTGGCGAACCTCCGCCGCGCTCTCGGGGGCGTCGCCGCGGGTCCACGCCGTCTTCAGGGCGACATGGCGTTCCAGCGAGGGTTCGTAGGCGAGGTAGACCACGCCCATCCCACCGCGACCCAGCTCGGCCACGATCGGGTGTCCCCCGATACTCGCCGGTGGCGGGCCATCGGACCCGTCGGGCGTGGGATCGTCGTGTGGTGACGATCGGCCAGAGGCGGAGTCGGTCCCGATGCGCGGATCGGGAGGGTTGGCTCCGGGTTGGTCGAGCGCCACGGTGCGAGCGACGGACATGGGGCCGTCCTTCGGACCAGGCGTGCGCCGTGAGGGAGCCTCGGGCGGGGCGCGTCGCTCGGGACGACGCCCGTGCTCCATCATCGGCGCGTCGGCCCCGGCCTTGAGCCCGACCTCGGATCCTCGTTCGACGCACCCTGCATCGGGCAGAACGAGGAAGGCCCCGCCTCGGAATCCGAGACGGGGCCGTGCGCACGCGGGAGGTGGATCGCGGCTCAGGTCAGTTCCTTCACCTTGCCCAGCAGTTCGGAAGGCTGACGCTTCCCGCCCGGGGTGACCGACTCCGACCAGAGGACCTTGCCCTCCTTGTCGATCAGCACCGTCGCACGGTCGCTGATCCCGGCCTCGTCGAGCCACAATCCGTACTGCTTCGCCACTTCACCCTTGGGGTGGAAGTCCGCCAACAAGGGGAAGTGGATCTCCCCGAAACCCTCGGCCCACGCCTTGTGGCAGAACTTCGAATCCACACTCAGACCCAGCACCTGGGTCTCCTCCGCGTCGAACTCCTCCAGGAGGGCGTTCAGACCCGGAATCTCGATGCTTCAAGTGGGCGTGAAGTCCAATGGATAGGACACGAGAAGAACGTTCTTCTTTCCACGGTACTCGGACAGCGAGACCTCCTGGTCGAGATGGCTGTCCAGGGTGAAGTCCGGGGCCTCGGCCCCGGGACCGATCAATGCCATGTCGTCGTCCTCGGATTTCGGGGAGATGGACGGTGTCCCGCCCTGTGACGGGACGGACGCTACCACCAGCTATCCCACAGCCGCGGCGGACACGCAATGGGGCGGATCCCGACGATCGCTCGATCCATAGGTCTCACCTATTGAATATCGACGATATTTCGTCTGGCGCTCTACACGATGGAGGGATTCCGATATCATCCGTGCGGGTCCTGCTGCCGGCCACGATCCGCTCACCGCCAATTCCCGCCGCGCAGGAGCGTCCGCATGATCCGCTCGTTCTCCGCCCTGGCCCTGGCCTTCGTCGTTGGTGGCTGCGCCCCGTCGGCCGACGGCGGCCCCGATGGTCTCATCGATCCCGATGCGCTCCCGCGCGCCTTCGAGGCCGTGTCGGCCGCGAGCGTCGAGGAGGCCGTCCGCCACCTCTCCGACGACGCCATGCTCGGCCGCGGCACCGGAACCCAGGACAAGGAGCGCGCCGCCGAGTGGATCGCCGAGCGCTTCCGCGAGGCCGGCGCCGTGCCCCTGACCGGCAACGATCTCTTCCAGACCGTGAAGCTGGTCGGCTTCCGCAGGGACCAGGAGCGGTCGAACCTCGTGCTGCGCGGCCCCGACGGGGTGATCGAGCACGAGAACGAGGTCACGCTCACCTGGTGGCCGGCGAACGTCGAGGAAGAGGTCACGCTGCAGGACGTGCCCATGGTGTTCGTGGGACACGGGATCACCGCGCCCGAGGTCGGCTGGGACGACTACGAGGACGTCGACGTGAGCGGCAAGGTGCTCGTGTTCCTCAACGACGACCCGCGCGTGACCGAGAACGGCGAAGAATTGTTCGGCGGCCCCACGCGCACCTACTACGGGCGCTGGACCTACAAGTTCGAACAGGCCCGCGACCGCGGTGCGGCCGGCGCGATCGTGATCCACACCACCGAGTCGGCCGGCTACGGCTGGCAGGTGATCGGCAACAAGGGCGCCGAGATGCAGTTCGGGCTCGACGCTTCCGGCGCCGGCTACGACCTGCCGCTGCTGGCGTGGATGCACCAGGACCTGGCGAACGAACTCGCCGCCACCGTCGACGACGACCTCGAGGCCTGGTTCGAAGCCGGGCGCCAGCGCGACTTCCGCCCGGTGGAACTGCCCGTGACCGTCGACGTCCGCGCGCGCGTCGAGCTCGAGCGCACCACTTCGCGCAACGTGCTCGCCGTGATCGAGGGCACCGACCCCGACCTGCGCGACGAGGTCGTCGTCGTGACCGCCCACTACGACCACCTGGGCATCAAGCCCGACACCGGCCCCGACCAGGACGCCATCTACAACGGCGCGTGGGACAACGCCGCCGGCACCGGCGCGATCGTGCGCATCGCCGAGGGCGTGGCCGTGTCCGAGATCCAGCCCCGGCGTTCCGTGCTGTTCTTCGCCGTGTCCGCGCACGAGAAAGGCCTGCTCGGCAGTCGCTGGTTCGCGGCCGATCCGCCCGTCGACCCCGCCCGCTTCGTCGCGAACGTGAACTTCGACATGCCGCAGATCTTCGGCGTCACGCGCGACATCGTGGCCATCGGCAAGAGCAAGAGCGAACTCGGCACGATCCTGGCCGACGTGGCGAGCCGCTTCGAACTGGCCGACGGCACGAGTCTGCGCGTCGAGGACGATCCCACTCCGGGAGCCGGGCGCTTCTACCGCTCCGACCAGCTCCACTTCGCGCGACTGGGTGTGCCCGGTCTCTACCTTGCGCCCGGGACGGACTACCTGACCGGGCCGGCCGCCGATCCCGTCGAGTACCGCTCCGAGCACTACCACCAGGTGTCCGACGAGGTGAACGCGGTGTGGGACTTCGAAGGACTCGCCCGTGACGCGCGGCTGGTGCTGACCTTCGTGCTCGAACTCGCGAATCGCGAAGCGATGCCGGACTGGTCGGAGGGTGCGGAGTTCGCGCGGCCGGCACCGGGAGTGTGAGTGCATCGGAGGGAGAAGGCCACCGGGTCGATCCGGGTCGACCGGGTCGACCGGGTCGACGCTCCGGGCTCGTGCATGATAGCCTTGAGGTTTCGTCACGAGGCACCGCACGACACCCGGAGGTTGCACCCATGCCCTTGTCCTCGATCCTCTCCCGGGGCCTGCTGGCCCTCGTTCTCCTTCTGTTCACTCCGGCGGCCGCCGACGAATTCGGCGGCGTCGAATTCCCCGACGGCGGACGTTCCTTCGCCGACGTCGTCGTCGACTTCTCGCCGACGGTCTCCAACGGTGACCCGGGCGAACCCTACCTGGACGCCGGAAACGCACTGGAGATTCCCGACTACGACGGCGTGAACACCTGCGATCTCGATGGTTGCACCTTCGTGTCGCTCGGCGACGGCGGCAGCCTGACGCTGCGATTCGCCGACAACGTCCTCACCGGCGACGGCTCCACCGATCTCGACCTGTGGATCTTCGAGGTCGGCCCGGACGTCGAGGACACCTTCGTCGAGGTCAGCGCCGACGGCTCCACCTGGTTCGACGTCGGCAAGGTCTTCGGGTCGACCTCGGGAATCGATCTCGACACCTATGGATTCGGTCCCGAAGACGTCTTCACCTTCGTCCGTCTCACCGACGATCCCGACGACGGAGGCAGCAGCGGCCGCACCGTCGGCGCCGACATCGACGCCGTGGGCGCGATCGCCTCGTCGGCCGGCTGCGACCTGTTGAGCGTCGATCCGGCCCAGCCCTGGGGAGCCGGCGACGTGATCGAGATCAACGGCGTGGGATTCATCGACGGCAGCGTGCCGACGATCGACGGCGTCGTGGCCGAGCCCTACACGATCGTCTCGAGCGAGCTGATCGAGGCGACGGTGCCCGCCATCGGCGACGGCACGTTCACGCTGCGCGTCGAACTGCCGAACGGTCAGAGCTGCGAGCTGGTCGACGGGGTGGTGTCGACCGAGACTGCGAGTTGGGGCACGGTGAAGCAGCGCTTCGAGTGAGGCGGCGCTGCGCGCGATCCCTTCACGAGATCGTGATTTCGGCCGGTCCCGGTTGACGCAGCACGGGGCCGGCCGGTAGCCTTCACGCTGGATCGTGCGAGTGGTCTGGCTCTCCCGCGCCGGCGACGCTCCGCTCGCACGGAGTTCTCAGGCTCCCGTACCGAAACGATCGCCCGGTTCGACCGGCCACGGCCTCGCACGTCGTGTCCGGAGGGGTCGTGGTCGCGCATTCCGGACAGGCAGCTTGAAGGACATCACCCTCCTCAGGACTTCCGACATTTCTTCGTGTGCGTTTCCCACCGCACGGAGCGTCGGAGACTGCCCGTCACCGTCCCCATCCGACTCCGTTCCGTCCGCGAAGGGCTCCCACCCTCGTGCGGCCTGCCGTGCTGCAGGCCCTGAACCCCCTCGACGGAGGTCTCCCATGAAAGCGCTCGGCGCCTGGTGCGTCACTCTCCTCTTCGTCCTGTCGGCCGTGCCCGCGACCGCCCAGGTCAACGTCTCGCAACTCGGCGAGAACGGCTGGTACTCCGACGACACGCGGGCCGACGGTTCCGGCACGCAGCCCGCGGGGACCAATCTGATCAGCCCCACCTTGACCGATGCTCCGGAAGGAACGTCCGGGGCGGCGACATCCGCGCACGACGCCGACATCCTGGGTCAGATCCTCTTCGGTGAGCCGCCGGTCACGCCGCCCGTCGGGACGCATCCGGCGGCGGTGCAGTTGTTCATCGACGCAGTCGGTGGGGCGGCCGGGAAGAGTCAGATCAGTCATCGCAAGGACGATGCGACCGGTTTCGGCAGCGGAGACCTGCTGTTCGATCCGAGCTTCTCCGTGGACTACTCCTGGTTCGGCAACGGAGTCTCGACCGTCAGCGCGAGCTTCAAGCTGGGGATCCGGACGTCCGAGTCCGCGAGCAGCTCACCCCGGACCGGAGAGAACGTCTGGGACAAGGTCCTGATCTACGAGCCCGGCGATGGCAACGGCAACACGTCCGACGGTGCGACCTGGTACCAGGAGTCGATCACGTCGACGCAGGGCAAGTGGTGGTTCTTCGACCGGACGAACTTCGAGAGTTCGCAGTCGTACAACATGACCCTCGATGACATGCGGACCTCCTCGCAGAGCATCGGCTCACGGACCATCGCGGACGTCGCTGCCCTGATCAACGACCCGAGCGCCGTGATCACCAGCATCCAGTTCGGGATCGGGTCGAACAACCCCGGCGGGAACGTCTTCGTCAACCAGTTGGAGACGAGCTTCTACAGCTCGGGCAACGTCGTGACCTTCGGCACCCTGCCCGTGACCAACGTCACGCAGGGGACGTCGTACGGCACGATCCAAGGCGCGATCGACGCGGCGAACCCGAACGACACGATCAGCGTCGCTCCCGGCACCTACCAGGAGTTCCTGGACGTGGACACGCCGGTCACGCTCATCGGTGCCGGCTCGGGCGCTACGATCGTCGACGTGAGCCCCTTCACGAGCGAGCGCCAAGGCCTGGACATCAATGTGGACGACGTCACCGTGCAGGGAATCACCTTCGATGGTGGATCCAATGGTAGCTGGCCTCGTTACGGCCTCGACGCGAGCGGGAACGACAATCTGCAGTTCGTCGACGTCGTGATGCAGGGGATGGATTCCTCCGGATTCAACATGAACGGTGTCACGAATAGCGTCTTGACCGACTGTCAGGCTCTCGGTAATGGCGGTGCCGGCATCTTCATGACCGACAACAAGAACATCGCCTTCACCAACCTGACGACGTCGAACAATGCCTGGGGTGCCGTCGGCGTAGCCACATGGGGCCGCTTCCACCCCATCGGCAGCACCGGCATCGTCTTCACGGGCGTCAACAGTTTCGGCGAAGCGAACGGAGACAATCTCCAGGGTCTCTACTTCGAAGAGGGCAACTTCTTCGACAAGGCGAACCCGGAACGCATCTCCTTCTCCTTCGATCCCGGTGACGGAGCAGACGTGACCTTCGGTCCCGGCGACTTCACCTGGGCCCTCTACGGTCCGCAGGACGACGGCGACCCGGTGACGAGCTCCGGCTACGACCGGATCCGCTTCTACGGCAACCAGGCCGATGCAGAAGCTGCCGCGCAGGCACCGTACGATGGCACCAACGTGAACCACCCGGGTCATCTGCTCGACCAGGGCCGCTACCTCGTCAACCTGACGGCATCCGGCGCTGCCTACGAGGTCACACCCTGTGCGTCTTGCGTCACCGTCCCGATCGACATCGGACGGATCGATGCCGGCCAGACGCGCGGCATCAGCGTGACCCTCGACATCAGTGACGACCTCGCGGTCTGCGGGAGCGGCATCGCGGCGGCGACCGGTCCCGGTAGCTGGCTCGACGGACTCTCCGCGGGCGAGTACACGGTCCAGACCATCAACAACCCTGACGGCACCCTTACGATCGACATCGCCGTCTTCGGCGCCTCGTGTGGCCCCGCTGGCGGCGGTACCGCCGTCGAGGTCCCGGTGGCTTCGAACCTCGGCGGCACAAGCGGAACGGGCACGATCGAGGTCGTCGGCGTGGACATCCGCGACTGCAGTTTCCAGCCGGTCGCCGGCGTGGCCCCGCCTGCGGCGACGGTCGAGATCGACGAGACCGCGCCACCGGCGATCGCCGATCTCGCGGTCGCTCAGGTCACATCCGGCAACGACACGGACGGGACGACCCAGGTGGCCCTGTCGTGGACGGCCTCGCCCGATCCGGACGCAGCGACGATCGAGATCTACCGCAAGGGCTTCGGCGACTATCCGGAGTACGACGACGGAACCGGGACCGCTCCCACGACTCCTGCCGACCCGGCCGCGGCCGTCGCGGACAACTGGACCCTCGTGGCGAGCGTGCCCGCGACCGGCACCGGTTACACCGACGAGCCGAGCACTCGCGATTTCTGGAGCTACGTCGTCTTCGTCTCGGACGGGTGCAACATCAGCCCCGTGTCCAATGCACCCGACGGAGCACTGAATTACCACCTCGGTGACATCAGTTCCAGTGGCGACAACGCAGTGGACACTCAGGACATCTCGGCACTCGCGAGTGCTTACGGTACTTCCGAGGGCGATGCATCCTACGACGCCTTCGCCGACGTCGGACCCACCACCGACTTCACTCCGAGCAGTCGCCCGACGACGGACAACCAGATCCAGTTCGAGGATCTGCTCATGTTCGCCGCCAACTACGGCGTGGTCTCGAAGTCGACGTCGCCGGCGCCGGTGGCGGTGAACGACGTGACGCTGCACGTGCCGACGGTCCCCTCCGAGACCGGCGAGATCACGGTGAGCATCCAAGTGGCCGGCGACGCCTCGCTGCGCGGCTTGAGCGTGCCCGTCGAATGGGACGCGTCGGCCGCCGAGTTCCTCGGCTGGTCGGCCGGTGATCTCATGGCCCGTCAGGGAGGCCTTGCTCCGGTGTACTCCGCGGAGCCGGGCCGCATCGATGCTGCAGTCTTCGGCGATCGTCCCGGCATCGCTGGAGAAGGCACCATGGCGGTGCTGCGATTCCGCGTGAAGCCCGATACGAATCCTGCTTTCGCGCTGGGGTCCATCGACGCCCGTGATTTCGACAACGAACAGATCACCATCGACGGCACCGTCGTCCGCGGCGTCACCGGCAACGCGCCCACGGCGCTGCGCACCGAGCTGCGGCCGAACGTCCCGAATCCCTTCAACCCGCGCACCACGATCCACTTCGTGGTGGGTCAGGAGGGTCCGGTGAAGGTCCGGGTCTTCGACGTGTCGGGCCGTCTGGTCCGCACGCTGGTCGACGAGACCATGAACGCGGGCGCGAAGGCGATCGACTGGGACGGCACCGACGACTCCGGTCGTCAGGTTTCATCGGGTACCTACCTGATGCGTCTGTCGACCGTCGACGCTCAGCAATCGCGGACCATGCTGCTCGTGAAGTAACGCGGTCCCGCAACCGCACGAAGAAGGGGGCGGCGCCGTACGGCGTCGCCCCCGTTCCGTTCCGCAGCAGGGAACCGGGATCAGTCCACGTACTCGGCCTTCACCCGGCCGAACGCCGCTTCGTCGGCCGACACCGACGTGTCCACGCGGACCTCGAAGCCGTGGTCGCTGTCGATGGTCCGCCAGCCGGTGCCGGTGAGCGAGTCGATCGCCTGGCCACCCGCGTAGGTGGCGTCGGACGGGCCGTTGAGGAAGAAGGCCTCACCCAGTGCAACGAGCGGATCGATCTTCACGGTGATCGCGTACTGCTCGCCGGCGGCAAGGTTGGCGGGCGCATCGCCGAAGTCGAACTGCACCGGAGCCGAGGTCTGGTCCGACGGTAGCAGGGTCGACGGGAACTCCTTCGACGTCAGCGGCGGCTCCACCGGAAGGCCGTCCTGATCGACGGTGTGGATGCCGATGATGATCGTCGGACCGAGTTGCTCTGCCCCGATCCGCAACGACACGCTCGTGAGCTGGCCGGCCAGTTCGGCCGTGAAGGTCTGTCCGCGAGACTTCGGCGAGAAGTCGACCCAACCGAAGCTGGCGAACGACGAGCCGAGAGTGTCCAGGGCATACGTCGCGGTGACGGCTTCGGTCTGGGCACGTGCGGCCGCAGCGAACGTCGACAGGACGATCACCGACATCAATGGGACGAGAAGACGACGGGACACGAGTTGTTCCTCCTGGGTGTGGATACCGATGAATCGGGGGAGACGGTCGTGTGGACCGTGATTTCAACACGACCACGCCGGCGATCCAAGCCCGGAGAGGGGCGCGACCGTCCACTCAGCCGATCGACTCCAACCACGACCGATGCCAGGCGTCGACGCGCGTCACCTCGGGGTGGAAGGTCGACACGCTCACGCGTCCCGATCGCACGGCCACCGGCTCGGAATCGATCGCGCCCCACACCTCGACCCCGTCGCCCAGACGCGTGATCCGCGGGGCGCGGATGAACGACACCACCTGCCCGTCGACGGTCGCGTCGTCGCTGTGCACGGCAGCCTCGAAGCTGTCGACCTGCCGGCCGTAGGCGTTGCGATGGACAGTGATGTCGAGCAGACCGAGCGGCTGCACGCCCCCGGCGTCGACGAGGTCGGTGGCCAGCAGGATGCAGCCGGCGCAGGTGCCGAGCACGGCGTGCTCGCGGGCGAAATCGACGATCGCCGTGTCGAGACCGCTGCGCGCCATCAGCTTGCGCAGCGTGGTCGACTCGCCGCCGGGAACGATCAATCCGTCGCAGCCGTCGAGTTCGGACGGCCGCCGGACCTTCTGCACGCCGACGCCGAGCCCCGCGAGGAGCTCGGCGTGCAGCGCGAAGTCACCCTGGAGGGCCAGCACCCCCACCTGGCGTTCGCTCATGATCGTTTCGTCCTACCAGCCGCGGGCGGCCATCTTCTCGTCTTCGGGGATCGACTCGATGGTCAGGCCGACCATGGCGCCCTCGAGGTCCATGGAGATCTCCAGCAGCTTCTCCGGATCGTCGTAGTAGGTCACGGCGTCCACGCAGGCCTTGGCGCGCGCGGCGGGGTCGTCGCTCTTGAAGATCCCGCTGCCCACGAACACGCTCTCGGCGCCGAGCTGCATCATCATGGCCGCGTCGGCCGGGGTGGCCACGCCGCCGGCCGCGAAGTTCGGTACCGGTAGCTTGCCCTGCTCGTGCACCATGCGCACCACGTGGTAAGGCGCACCGAGGTTCTTGGCCTCGTGGAAGAGCTCGTCCTCGCGCATGGTCTGGATCCGGCGGATGCCCTCCTGCACGGCTCGCATGTGGCGGACGGCCTCGACCACGTTGCCGGTGCCGGCCTCGCCCTTGGTGCGGATCATGGCCGCGCCCTCGCCGATGCGACGCAGGGCCTCGCCGATGTCGCGGCAGCCGCAGACGAAAGGCGCCGTGAAGGCGAACTTGTCCACGTGGTGGGCCTCGTCGGCCGGGGTCAGGACCTCGCTCTCGTCGACGAAGTCCACACCGAGGGCCTCGAGGATCTGCGCCTCGACGAAATGGCCGATCCGGCACTTGGCCATGACCGGGATCGACACGGTGTCCTTGATGTCCTGGATCATGCGCGGGCGGCTCATGCGGGCCACGCCGCCCTCGACCCGGATGTCGGCGGGAATGCGCTCGAGAGCCATGACGGCGACCGCCCCGGCATCCTCGGCGATCTTCGCCTGCTCGGCGTTGGTGACGTCCATGATGACGCCGCCCTTGAGCATCTCGGCCAGGCCGACCTTCACGTTCAGGCGCTCGCTGGCGCCATCGTGACCGTTCGTGTGTGTGTTCATGACCCTGCCCTCCTCTGGGCTCGTGGATCGCGCGGCCGCGACGCCGTGCTGTCGAACAGAGGGTGAAAACCTGCGGTGGATCGCCCTAAATGGTGGCGCGGGAAGAGTATAGGCAGCTCGGGGATCCCCGGCAATCGACAGGAACCGTCGCACCGGGACGTGAACTGTACTGGTCCCCTACCCCAGACGACCCAACTGTATTGGTCCGACCGGCTTCGCACGCCTCCGGGGTGACTTGTCCTGGCGCCGCCGGCGGGCGTATTCTGATGCTGATCAGCCGCGCGGACCCGTTGGCCGGTGAGCCTCTTTCGCCCGACCACTTCCCTGCCGCGCCGACACCCGGGCCCCGGACCGCGATCCGTTCCTCCTCGTCGATCGGAGGCCCCGTCATGCCCGGTGTGCACACCACCCTCTTCGTCACGGCCGTTCTCGTGTCGCTCGCCGTCGGCCCCGCGGCCCGCGCCCAGCAGGCACCGCCCTGCTCCGAGGGCGAGTTGATCGCCCTGGAGTACTTCGGCGATCTCGTTGCCGATCCGTTCGAGGTCGCGGTGATCGAGGACCACCTGGCCGCGATCCGCGATCTCGACCCCCGCATGGCCGACGTCCAGGCCGCGGCCCTCGAATGGGTCCCGGGCTCGGTCATGGTGAAACTCACCGACGACGCGCGTGCGGACTTCGACGCCGGCATCCGCACCGGGTTCGACGACCTGGGCGACGAACTCGGGGTATCGGGATACAGGACCTACACGACGAACCCGTGGATGGCGGTCTACTTCGACGAGCCCCTGCACCCCGAACGCCTGGTGGAATTGTACGAAACCCTTCCCGAGGTCGTCAGAGCCGAGCTCAACGCCGTCGCCGGCGACGCGAGCGACGTCACCAGGCTCGACGACACCCGCTACGTGTTCCGCATCGGCTCGGGCGACTGTCCCTCGGGATGCATCGACGAACAGTTCTACTTCTTCGAAGTGGAGAACGGCACCGCGGCACTGCTGGCGCAGACCGACGCTCCGGCGAACGCTCCCGAGGTCTCGCTGCAGCCCGCGCGGCCGAATCCGTTCAATCCAGCGACGTCGATCGCGTTCGACCTGCCGCGGGAGGGCCGGGCCAGGATCGAGGTCTACGATCTGCGCGGTCGCCACGTCGCCACGTTGCTCGACGCCGTGCGACCGGCCGGCCGCGACGAGGTCATCTGGCGCGGAACCGACGCGTCGGGCCGCGCCGTCGCCTCGGGCGTGTACGTGGTGCGTCTGCAGACCGAAGCCGGGACCGACCTGCAGCGTGTCACGCTGGCGAAGTAGTCCCGGCTCCGTCCGAAGGGGGCGGCGCCGTGGATCAGGCGTCGCCCTCGGGTGCGGGCTCGGCGACGGCCAGCTTCTCGAGTTCGCGGTCGATGTGGAACATACCGCGACCCTCGGTACCGATCAGCTCGATGCGATCCAGGATGCCGGAGAACAGGCTCTCCTCTTCGTGCTGCTCGGACACGTACCACTGCAGGAAGTTGAAGGTCGAGAAGTCCTTCGACGTGAACGCAGCGTCGGCGAGCTCGTTGATCTTGCGAGTGACGAGTTTCTCGTGCTCGTAGGTGAGTTCGAAGATCTCCCGCACGGTCTCGTACTCGGAGCGCGGCTCGTCGATCTGGCCGAGCTTCGCCAGGGCACCGGTCTCGCTCACGTAGTCGAACAACCGCTGCATGTGCTGCATTTCCTCGACGGCGTGTTGTCGGAGGAAGCGGCCGGCACCGGGCATGCCCTTCCATTCGCACCACGCGGCCATCTGCAGGTACAGGTTGGACGAGTAGAACTCCAGATTGATCTGGTCGTTGAGCATGTCGACGAGCTTCGAGTCGAGCATCACGGGCTCCAGCGATTCGGGGGAAAGGGCTCGGGACTCCGCGGTCGGTCCGTCCTTCGATCATAGAATCGCACCAACGCACCCGCTCCCACGGAATCGTGAGGGCGTACCGATTCCCGCACGGACCCGGTCGAAGGTGTACGACCGGACGCTACGGTGTACGGGATGACGGACGACAGCCGAGCGATCTGGTCTTCACCCCCGACGTGTCAGCGCCCCGCGTCGCTCTCCACGCTGGCCTGGACCGAGCGCATGTACGCCAGCACGTCGGCCACCTTCTGCGAGTCGGGCAGCGCCTGGACCATGGTCGTGCCCGGCGCAAAGGACCGTGGCGCGAGGAGGTATTCGGCGAGACGGTCGCGCGTCCACGTGCCTTCGAGCTGCTGCAACGCCGCCGAGTAGGCGTAGTTCGGATCGGCCGCGATCGGACGTCCGAAGATCTCGGCCAGGTGCGGGCCGAAGTAGGGCTCCTGCGGATTCTCGGTGAGTGCGTGGCACGACGCGCAGGTCTCG
>DATFKK010000060.1 GCA_035268685.1 Candidatus Krumholzibacteriia bacterium
GCGTGTTGACCAAGGGCGGCGTCGAGGTGGTCGGCGGCGTGGTCGTGGTCCGCTACGGCGAGAACCCCATGGCCACGATCGAGCGCGTGAAGGAACGGATCGCCTCGATCGCCAGCGGACTGCCGACCAAGATCCTGCCCGACGGCACCGAGAGTCAGGTGACGATCGTGCCGTTCTACGACCGTTCGGGGCTGATCCAGGAGACCCTGGGCACGCTGAACTCGGCGATCGGCCAACAGATCCTGATCACGATCATCGTCGTGGTACTCATGGTGGGACGCTTGCGCGGCAGTCTGATCATCAGTTCCATGCTGCCGCTCGCGGTGCTGATCACCTTCTTCGCCATGAAGCAGTTCGGGGTCGACGCGAACATCGTCGCCCTGTCGGGGATCGCCATCGCCATCGGCACGATCGTCGACATCGGCATCGTGCTGGTCGAGAACGTACTGCGCGCGCTCGACGAGGCCGATCCCGACGAACCCCGCCTGCAGGTGGTGCACCGCGCCGCCAGCGAGGTCGGCGGCGCGGTGCTCACGGCCGTGGCCACCACCGTCGTCAGTTTCCTGCCCGTGTTCACCATGGAAGCGGCCGAGGGCAAGCTCTTCGAGCCCTTGGCCTGGACCAAGACCTTCGCGCTGATCGCGTCGATCGCCTTGGCGTTGACCCTGGTGCCCGCCGTGTCGCACCTGGTCCTGCGACGGCGCCGTCCGCGCCCCACCGCCTCCGGCTGGCGCCGGTGGATCCCCTACCTTCCGCACGTGGTGGTCGTGGCCGTGGTCCTGGGTGTTCTGGCCGACGCCTGGTCGCCCGTCGGTCCGGCCAGCGGCTGGATCGCCAACGCGGTGTTCATCGTGCTGGTCACCGCCGTCGCCCTCGGCGCGTTCGGGCTCGCACGGGTCGTCTTCCCGCCCGCGCTCGCCTGGTCGCTCGACCACAAGATCGTCGCCCTGCTGCCGGCGTTGGCGCTGGTCGTGCTCGGGGCGACGATCTGGCTCGGCTTCGACCGTGTCTTCGGCTGGATCCCCGAGCCGGTGCAACGCACCGGACCCGCGGTGACCCTGGCCCACGCCTTCCCCGGCCTGGGTAGCGAATTCATGCCCACGCTCGACGAGGGCGCCTTCCTGTACATGCCCACCACCATGCCGCACGCCTCGATCGGCGAGGCCACGGAGATCCTGAAGGAGCTCGACCGCCGGATCCTGAGCGTGCCCGAGGTGAAGAGCGCCGTGGGCAAGATCGGACGTGTGGAGAGCCCGCTCGATCCCGCGCCGATCTCCATGATCGAGACCGTGATCGAGTACGAGAACGAGTTCACCACGAACGACGACGGCGAGGTCGTGCGCCAGTGGCGCGACGAGATCCGCAGTCCCCAGGACATCTGGGACGAGATCGTCGCTGCCGCCGCCATGCCCGGCCTGACCAGCGCGCCGAAGCTGCAGCCGATCGAGACGCGGATCGTCATGCTGCAATCGGGCTTCCGCGCCCCGATGGGGGTGAAGGTCTTCGGTCCCGACCTCGAGACGATCGAGGACTTCGCCCTGGACCTCGAGGCGCGGTTGAAGACCGTGCCCTCGGTCCAGCCCGCGGCGGTCTTCGCCGACCGCGTGGTCGGCAAGCCCTACCTCGAGATCGAGATCGATCGCGAACGGATCGCACGCTACGGGATCCGGATCGCCGACGTGCAGGAGGTGATCGAGGTCGCCATCGGCGGCAAGCCGCTGACCATGACCGTCGAGGGCCGTGAGCGCTATCCGGTGCGGGTGCGCTACCAGCGGGAACTGCGCGACGCCCCCGACACCCTCGGCGACATCCTCGTACCCACTCCCGACGGTGCGCAGGTCCCGCTCCGGGAACTCTCCAGGATCGAGTACCGCCGCGGCCCGCAGATGATCAAGAGCGAAGACACCTTCCTGGTGGCCTACGTGTTGTTCGACAAGAAGCCCGGCTTCGCCGAGGTGACCGTCGTCGAGGACGCACGTGACACGCTCGAGGCCGCGATCGCCGCGGGCGACCTCGAAGTCCCCGCCGGTGTGAGCTTCGAGTTCGCCGGGTCCTACGAGAACCAGGTCCGCGCGGCGAAGCGCCTGCGTGTGGTCCTGCCCCTGTCGCTGCTGGTGATCTTCCTCTTGATCTACCTGCAGTTCCGGCGGGTCTCGACCGCGGCCATGATCTTCAGCGGCGTGTTCGTGGCCTGGAGTGGCGGCTTCCTCATGCTCTGGCTGTACGGACAGCCTTGGTTCCTCGACATGTCTCTGCTCGGTGTCGACCTGCGCGAGTTGTTCCAGGTCCGCACCTTCAACCTGAGCGTGGCCGTGTGGGTCGGATTCCTGGCGCTGTTCGGGATCGCGACCGACGACGGCGTGATCATGGCCACGCGCATCCGGCAGACCCTGCAGGAGAACCGGCCCGACTCGATTCCGGCGATCCGTGCGGCGGTGGTCGACGGCGGCCGCCTGCGGATCCGTGCCGCGGTCATGACCAGCGCGACCACCGTGCTGGCCCTGCTGCCGGTGCTCACGAGTACCGGGCGCGGCTCCGACATCATGGTGCCGATGGCGATCCCCGCGTTCGGCGGCATGGTCGTCGCCGCGGTGACCTGGTACGTGGTGCCCATCCTCTACTGCTGGTTCGAGGAGTTCCGGCACCGGCGGGGGACTTCGAATGCGTGAACTGCTCCGCGGTGACGGGCAGACACGCACGGCGCGGCCCGATCTCAGGGTCTCGACACGGAGCGCCAGCGAGCGAGCAGGTGGGCACGGAACGCGAGCGAGTGGTCGGAGGTCGTCAACGACCGCATCTCGGGCTCGTAGAACTTCGTCCGATGGTATCGCCAGGCGTGACGATCGTGCAGCCAGTTGCGGAGCCGCTGCTTGGTCGAGAATCGACTCCGGGGAGGGCTGCTCGACGGGTCGAACGACGTGAGGAGATCCCGGATGCGGTCGAGATCGAGGACCTCGGACACGTGCCCGTGCGGGTCCTCGAGCTCTTCCGTCGTGGACCGGACGCGGTGGGACATGTGCGCGTAGTAGTTGGCGAGGTGGGACGCGTGGTTCCGACCGTAGGAGAACAAGCTCGGATACCGCTTCGCGATCGTCTCCAGGAACAGACTCTTCTGCACGCGGAGGCGCCAGGGGACCCGTGTCCACTGGTCCAGCACGAGTCGCGTCAACAGCGGTCGCCGGACCTCGATGTACTCTTCGTCGTAGTATCCGTGCGAGAAGATGTAGCGGAAGATTCCGCTCATCTGCCACAGCCACTGCTGGCGGTCGGCAGGGTGATCGTTCCGGCACCGGGCCAACGTGGCCTCGATCGCATCGCGGTACAGCACCGTCGCTTCGCCGCGCAGATCAGGTGCGAGACATGAGAGGACGTTGTCGCCCAGTGGCCAGGGGAAGTTCCGGTCGACGACCCCTTCTTCCGTGCTCGTCAGCTCGCCGGTGCCCCAGGTCACGTCGCCCTTCACCATGTAGTCCAGACCGTCGAACTGGTCTTCGGGCAGGCGATGGATCCCGAACACGCCGGGACTGTTCTCCGAGGCGATCTCACTCAGCCAGAGTCCCTCGCGCCAGAGTTCCGACCCGGCTCTCGGTTCACGACGTGAGAAGTAGTAGGGAATCCCGAGATCGTGGGCCATCTTGCGCGCCAGCCAGGTGTCCGCGCCTTTGATGTCGTCGCTCATGCCGTTGGTGATCGCACGGGCCGGCTTCCGGCCACAGGCCAGCCAGGCGCCGAGGACCGAGCGACTGTCCCAACCACCGCTGAGGAACAACCCGCCGCGACCCGCCGACGGCGCGGTCATCAGATCCATCGACTGTTCGATGGCGTCCGCCAGATCGTGGGCGAGATCCTTCGGCTTCGCCGATTCGTCGGCCCGATACTCGAGCTCCCAGTAGTGTTCGAAACGAGGCTTCGGATCGTCCAGATCGATCGTCACGTGCATGGCCGGCTGCAGCAGCGACACGTCTCGAAGGGGCGTGTGCGGTCCCGGGTACTTGCCGATGGCCAGCAAGTGGATCACCGAAACCGGATCGTACGGGTTCTGCGGCAGACCGAAGGGCAAGTACCGCAGGGCCGGCGCGAAGCAGAACCGGCCCTCACTCGCGTGCCAGTAGAGCGGGAGGATCCCGAGGCGGTCGTTGGTGATCCGGAGTTCGCGGCCGACGGGGTCGAGGACCACGAAGAGGAAGGCCCCCTCGGCGTCGCTCCAGACCTGGTCTCCGGATCGGTCGAGAGCCGCGAGCAACGTGGCCGCGTCGTACTGTTCGCGCGAGACGGGATCGTAGCAGTGGCCCTGCAGGACCACCAACCGGCCGCCAGAGGCCACATGGACACTCGTGCCCGTCGGCGAGTGCGTTCGTTCGACCAGACCGAGCTGATGGTCCGGCTCGTCCACGAGCATACGGGCCGTCGTCCGGAAGTGCTCGGTGGGAGGAAACGGTTCGGGAGACGAGAAGGCGCGGTCGCCTCGCGTCACGGCGCCGAAGGGTCCGGGCATCCTGCCTCCCTCAGAGGCTCACGCGGCCGCTCGCGAGCAGCTCGACATTGGTGTTGGAGAAGGTGACGGGACCGATCTCGTCGTCCTGCGGGTGCTCGATCCGCACCGTGGTCAGATCCGGCCCACCCATGACCGGCTTGCCCCCCGTCTGGAACGCGAAGGTATGGGTGTCTTCTTCCCTCGTTCCGACCTGGCGATGGTCTCCGTTGGCGAGAAGGGTCAGCGCGAGAGCGATACTCCCGGTTCCACAGGACGGTTCGATGAATCCGATGCGTACGTTGTGCGGGAAGACCACGCGTGCATCGCCGTGTCCGTCGGTCTCGAAGTCGTAGAGCGAGAAATCCCACGACGTGAGGGCCGTGGCACCCAGGAACCGGTACTGCAACAGAGTGATCAGCTGCGTCGTGGCGCCGTCCATGGTTTCGAAATTGACGTCCGGATGTTTCTCCTGGACCTGCTGCGCGTTCATGACGAGGAAGTGCCCGGCGCGCCAGGCGTGGAGGTTCCCGAGGTTCACCCTCTCGAAGCCGCGAAGCAGGAGGTTCCGCGCGAAGGCCGTGAAGTCGGTCGCCACGTGGTCGAACTTGCCGTCGGTCAGGTTCACGGTGACGTCGACGTCCAGACTGTCGAATTCGACCGTGATGTGCAGCTGACCGTCGCGTTCCTCGGGCGGGAAGATCTCACCGAGAGGGGTCTCGACGAGAGCACGGCCGATGACCTGCGTGAAGCCGCCGCAC